>DXGZ01000129.1 GCA_019113645.1 Candidatus Mediterraneibacter vanvlietii
GTTGAAAGCAAAGGTTGAGGAAGGCCGGAAGAAGCTGGCCGATGAAATCCGGCTTGCGTGTGACGCCCGCCAGTGGGTAGAAGCCATTCAGGAATACGCCGACATCACGGAACTGGACGCCGCCACCCTAAACCGCCTGATTAAAGAAATCGTTGTCCATGAGAGCATAGACAGCGATAAGACAAGACACATTTCTATCGAAATTCATTTCAATCTCAAACCCATCCCGGAGGTGGAGCAGGTCACAGCCTGACCTGCCCCCGCCGGGGCGGTTCTTAAAAACTCCATAGATATTTCTTGACACGCCGCCGCCCGCCATCGAGCCGTTTTCCTACACCTATTTGGGTATGAAACAGCTGATGAGCGGCGGCGGGGTAATCCTGATCGGAACCCAGCTGATCCCGCTTCTCAGCAGCTTATTTTAGAGGAAGGAGTAATTATCCATGTTCGATCAGATCTTTGATGCGATTGAAGAGTGGATGAGGGGACTCCTCACAGGGATCATTCATTCCAACCTGGACCGGATGTTTACCGATGTCAATGAAAAGACCAGTGAGATCGCCGTTCAGGTTGGACAGACCCCGCAGGGCTGGAACAGCAGCATATTCAATATGATCGAAAACTTATCGGAAACGGTGATCCTGCCGATTGCAGGGATCATCATCACATTTGTGCTCTGCTATGAGCTGATCAGTATGATCACAGAGAAAAACAACATGCATGATATCGATACATGGATGTTTTTCAAGTACTTTGTAAAGATGTGGATCGCGGTCTATCTGGTCAGCAATACATTTACCATTACGATGGCCGTATTTGATGTAGGGCAAAGTGTGGTCAATTCTGCGGCAGGTGTGATCACCGGAAGTACAGAGATTGATATCAGTTCTGTGCTGACAGACCTGGACACAACACTGGAAGCTATGGAGATCGGGGAACTGGTCGTTCTGGTGCTGGAAACGCTGATCGTCAGCTTTGGCATGAAGATCATGAGTGTTCTGATCACAGTGATCCTGTATGGTCGAATGATCGAGATTTATCTGTATACTTCAATCGCCCCGATTCCATTTGCTACTATGACCAACCGCGAATGGGGACAGATCGGGACCAATTATTTCCGGGGGCTTTTTGCCCTGGCGTTCCAGGCATTCCTGATGATGGTATGCGTGGCAATCTATTCCATACTGGTGGCGGGCATCCAGTATTCGGATAACTTAAGTTCCTCTCTCTTCGGAGTGATGGCTTACACGGTTGTGCTGTGTTTCAGCCTGTTCAAGACGGGGGCACTCAGCAAATCGATCTTTAATGCCCATTAAATTTCAGGAAGGAGGATTTGGACGATGGCTTATGTCAGTGTTCCAAAAGATTTAACAAAAGTAAAGAATAAGGTGGCGTTTAACCTGACTAAGCGGCAGCTGATCTGTATCGCGGCGGGAGCTGCGGCGGGAATTCCCTTTTATTACCTTACAAGAGGAGTTCTGGGAAACAGCAATGCTGCCACAATTATGGTCCTGCTGATGCTGCCGGCCTTTCTTTTCGCTATGTACGAAAAGGACGGCATGCATCTGGAAGAGGTGCTGATCCATATGATCCGTGTCAAATGGCTGCGTCCGGCAGTCAGGAAATATGAAACGGAAAATTATTTTGAGACAGATCCGGGAAAGTCCGTGTCTGTGACAGTAAAAAAATCGGAGAAGGGAGGAAAGAACCTTGGCAGAAAGAAGCGGTAAGAAACGGCGTCTGGAAAAGCGCCGGGCTAAAGAAGAGAAGAAAGCTGCGAAACAGCAGGCGGCTTTGAAAGCCGCGAAAAAAGGCAGCCGTAAAGCTTCATGCGGCAAGGCAGATCAGAAGGAGAAGCAGAAAGAAGAGAAAAGGATATCTGCACAGAGGACGATTGCCTATAAGGAAATGGCAAAGGACGGGATCTGCAGGGTGCATGATAAATGTTATTCCAAAACAATCCGGTTTTCGGATATCAATTATCAGCTGGCTCAGAACGATGACAAAAATGCGATCTTTGAAAACTGGTGCGATTTTCTGAACTATTTTGACAGCAGTATCCATTTTCAGCTTAGCTTTATCAATCAGAAGAGCAGTATGAAGGAATTTGAAAAGGTGATCCGGATCCGCCGGAGGCATGATGAATTTGATGAGATCCGGAGAGAATACGCCCGGATGCTGCATCGGCAGCTTGCAAAAGGGAATAACGGCCTGGTGAAATCCAAGTATATCACTTTTTCCATAGAGGCGGATAATATCCGGGAGGCAAAGCCAAAATTGGAGCGTATAGAGACTGATATCCTGAATAATTTTAAAATCCTGGGTGTTCCCGCAGAACCGTTAAATGGAGCGGAACGATTGAAGATCCTGCGCCAGATACTGAATCCGGACGAGCTGGGGGATATCCCGTTCGATTATGGGGCTATGGTTCATAGCGGGCTCTCTACAAAAGATTATGTGGCGCCTACCAGTTTTGTGTTCAAGGACGGAAAGACGTTCCAGATGGGAAATACCATCGGCGCAGTTTCGTACCTGCAGATCCTGGCGCCGGAACTTACCGATAAGATGTTGGCGGAGTTTTTGGACTTGGATAAAAATCTGATCGTCAATCTGCATGTGCAGTCTGTGGATCAGGTAAAGGCAATTAAGCTGGTGAAAGGGAAAATGACGGATATCAACCGGATGAAGATCGAAGAGCAGAAAAAGGCGGTCCGCTCCGGCTACGATATGGATATTATACCGTCGGATCTGAACACCTACGGCGGCGAGGCAAAACGACTGCTGGAAGATCTGCAGAGCAGAAACGAAAGGATGTTTCTTGTAACGGTACTGTTCCTGAACACTGCGAAGACAAAGCAGGCACTGGATAATGCCATCCTGCAGACGGCGGGAATCGCACAAAAATATAACTGTATCTTAAGACGGCTGGATTATCAGCAGGAAGAAGGGCTGATGAGCAGCCTTCCTCTGGGAGTGGGCCATGTGCCGATCAAGCGGGCTCTGACAACTACGAGTACAGCAATTTTCGTTCCTTTTACAAGTCAGGAACTTTTTATGGAAGGGGAGTCGTTATACTACGGTTTAAATGCCTTGTCCAACAACATGATCATGGTGGACAGGAAAAAATTAAAGAATCCTAACGGGCTGATCCTTGGCACGCCCGGATCCGGAAAATCATTTGCTGCGAAGCGTGAGATCACTAATGCATTCTGCATTACCCAGGACGATATCATAATCGGAGATCCGGAGGGGGAGTATTATCCTCTTGTTCATGCCTTAGGAGGGCAGGTAATCCATATTTCACCTACCAGTAAAGACTACATTAATCCTATGGATATCAACATGGATTATTCTGATGACGATAACCCGCTGGGGGTAAAATCAGATTTCGTCCTGTCACTGTGTGAATTGATCATGGGAAGCAGAAATGGCATCGAGGCAGAGGAAAAATCGGTAATCGACCGTTGTCTCCCGCTTGTATATCAGAAGTATTTTTCTGATCCAAGGCCGGAGAATATGCCTGTGCTGGGAGACCTTTATGATTGTCTCCGGAAGCAGAAAGAACCCCAGGCGCAGAGAATCGCCACAGCGCTTGAGATCTATGTGAATGGATCATTGAATGTCTTTAATCACAGGACCAATGTGGAACTTAATAACCGGATCGTATGCTATGACGTGAAAGATCTGGGAAAACAGCTGAAGAAGCTGGGGATGCTGATCGTACAGGACCAGGTTTGGAACCGGGTGACGGTCAACCGGGCCACCCATAAAGCGACACGGTATTACATTGATGAGTTCCATCTTCTCTTAAAAGAGGAGCAGACGGCCGCCTATAGTGTGGAAATCTGGAAAAGGTTCAGGAAATGGGGAGGCATCCCGACCGGGATCACCCAGAATATCAAAGACCTGCTGGCAAGCCGTGAGATTGAGAATATCTTTGAGAACAGTGATTTCATTCTGATGCTCAACCAGGCCGCCGGCGACCGGCAGATCCTGGCGAAACAGCTGAATATTTCGCCGTATCAGCTGTCCTATGTGACCAATTCAGGAGAAGGCGAAGGGCTTTTGTTTTATGGCAGTACGATCATTCCGTTTAAGGATAAGTTTGATAAAAGCCTGAAACTGTATTCCCTGATGACGACAAAACCAGAAGAAGTGAAAGATTAACCGACCATTTACCGTTTCCAGTAAATGGTCTTTCTTTTTGCAAAGGAGGTGGAAAGTCTGGCAGGAGTGAAATATACCGCCAAAGAAAAAAAGGTACAGAAGATGACCAGGGATGGTCTGACGGAAGAACATATCGGAGATGGTCAGAAAAAAGATGTGCCGGATAAAAGCAGGGGGCGTCCGTCCGCCAGATTTGAAAAACAGATCCGGGAGGCGTCTCTTCGACAGGAGGTGTCTGAAGAAGAAAGCGTTGATGGCTCCAGATTAGAGCGGCCCATATCAGCGGATGGAGATCCGCAAAGCAGACAGCAGACAACTGCAGACAGTGAAAAGGTAAGGAACCGGTCAGAAAAAATCCGGGATCATGAGACGGTTCCGGACACAGACGGACTGGATGGTCAGAAATCCCAGATCAAAACCAGACAGAAAAAGGCCCGTCTGAAAGAAGAACAGGCAAAATCCGGGCGTCTGGCTTTTGATGATGAAGGAAGCCAGATGGTCCGGGGAGCCGGAATGGGAGTAGGACGCAAGGCCGCAGGAGCAGCGGCATCTGCCGCTTCGGTATATGTTCATGAGAAAGCATCAGAGGAAGCGGATGATAACGCTGCTGTAAATGCTGTTTCGGCCGGAGAGTTGATGACAGAACGGGCTGCGGTCAGCCTGAAACATACCCAGGACCGGAGTAAAAGAGCAGATGTCCGATCCAGCCGTCAGGGGCTTCATATGGAGAGTGCTTCGGAAAGCAGATTGAAATTCACGCAAGCAGGGCAGGACGGGACAGGAAGTACCTCTTCTAATAAGAAGAAGCAGGAAGACCGCCAGACGGTTATGAACCGTTTTTTTCAGCGGAAACGCTATAAAGAGGCTTATCAGTCTGCGAGAAGCGGGGCGGCCTCAGGAAAAGCAGGTGCCTCAAAAGCGGCTGCCGCGACCGAGACTATGACCACTAAGGCAAAGAACGCCTTAAAAGAAGTGGCAAGAAGGAACCATGCAGTATTTGCCGTTCTGGGAATTTTTGGACTTCTCTTCCTTTTGATCGCCGTGGCCTTTTCCAGCTGCAGCGCTTCGGTACAGGGGAGCGGATCTGTTATCGGGATTACTACATATCCAAGCTCAGACGAAGATATTTATGCGGCAGAGAACGCCTATGCTGCGTTGGAAGCGGCACTGAATGAACAGATTAACCAGATGGAGTCTACGCATCCCGATTATGACGAATACAACTATAACGTGAGTGAGATTTCTCATAATCCTTATCATCTGATCTCATACCTGACTGCGAAATACGGAGACTGGACCTATGCCGATGTAGAGGCGGAGATAGAAGCTTTGTTTTCGGAGCAGTATTCCCTTCATACAGAAGGACGGACAGAGACCGTGACGGAGACCCGGACGGTGCGTGTAGGAGAGTCATTAGGACAGGTAGTCACGAGCGGCTACTGCAGCTGTTCTATCTGCTGCGGTCAATGGTCCGGCGGACCGACCGCCAGCGGAGTTTATCCCACGGCCAATCATACCCTGGCGGTGGATGCCTCTAACCCAATCGTCCCGATGGGAACAAAAGTTGTAATGAATGGTGTGGAATACACCGTAGAAGACACAGGGGCTTTTGACCGATACGGTGTAGATTTTGATGTTTATTATGACGATCATGCTTCCGCTTCCGCGCATGGACACAAGACCTGGGAATGTTATCTGGCCGATGATAACGGGAGTAATGAGGTAACTGTAACCGATACCAGGACAGTCAAAATCCTGTATGTGACGCTCACAAACCAGGGGCTTGACGCTATAGCGCGGGAAAACCTGGATGAGGAACAGCTGATTCTTTACAATGCGCTGAATACAACGCTTGGAAACCGGGATTATCTCTGGGACAGCGGAGCAATTTCCGGAGGGTCCGGGGGCATGGACTACGATATCCCGCCGGAAGCACTGGAAGATGAAGAGTTCGCTCGGATGATCCACGAAGCGGAAAAATATCTGGGCGTTCCTTATGTATGGGGCGGATATTCCCCGTCAGGATTTGACTGTTCCGGATTTGTTTCCTATGTAGTAAACAACTGCGGCAACGGCTGGAATTACGGACGACTGACAGCAGAAGGGCTGCGGGGACAGTGTACTTACGTGGCACCGGGAGAAGCAAAACCTGGAGATCTGATCTTTTTCCAGGGAACGTACAATACGTCCGGAGCATCTCACATCGGCATCTATGTAGGTAATGGAATGATGATCCACTGCGGAGATCCGGTTCAGTATGCAAATATCAACAGCAGTTACTGGCAGCAGCATTTTATGTGTTACGGCAGGCTGCCATAGGATGGAGGTGAGGATTTGAATAAAAAGATCAGACGGTATCTGGAAGAGATTGAGAAGACGGAGAAAAAGATCGCAGATCTCCAACAGTATCTGAAAGGGATCAAAAGCGCCTTGAAAGAGGAAGAAAATAATGAAATGATCCGGGCGATCCGGGGCATGAAGCTGGAGGGGGAAGAACTCCTCCAGTTCCTGGACGGGCTGAAAGGCGGAAATGTTCGCTTTGAAGTCGGAAAGAAGACGGATGGGAGCGGAAAAGGCTCTTTCATCCGGCAGGATTCAAATACAGAAAGAGAGGATGAGAATGATGAGAAAGAAATGGAATAAGCGGGTACTGGCTGCAGTCATGGCTGCGGCCATGATCCTGGGAACGTCAACAACAGCATTTGCCAATGCTTCTCCTCCGGAAGGGCAGGAGGCAGCACAGGAACAGTCTGCTTCGGCCGGAGAAAACGGTCAGACGGAAAATGTCCCGGCAGATGCAGCAACTGAGACACCTCAGACAGAACCGGTGCTGGAAGAAGACGGGACCGGAGGCACGGCATTTACCACTCCCGGGAACGCACAGGTGCAGGATGATATTACAGAAGATGGAAGTAAGGAGTTCCTGACAATCACGACCAAAAATAATAATACATTTTATCTTGTGATCGACAGGAGCGCATCGACTGAAAATGTCTATCTGCTTTCTCAGATCGATGAAAACGATCTGCAGGAATTTCTGAAAGACGGTGCTGTATCGGTATCAGAAAAACAGGAACCGGCTGTTGTGCTGGAAGAAGAATCTCAGACAGGAGCATCTGCGGAAACCGGTCAGGAAAAAGAGCCGGCCGTTGAGGAGGAGCCAGAAGAGGAAGTCTCCGGCAATGCGGCAGGACTGATCGTGATTTTCCTTGCGGCGGGAGCCGGTATCGCGGCTTATTACTTCCTTAAGATCCGGAAAAAGAAAGCGATAGAGGAAGAAGAGGATGAGGAAGGGCTTGAGCTGGACGATGGCCTGGAAACTGTGGATGAACGGGAAGAAACCAGATAAAAGATTTTATGGAGAGGGATTGCACAAAGATCTCTCTCTTTTTTCATTGAAGGAGGAATAGACGTATGTATCTTGTGATTGCAGAAAAACCAAGCGTATCAAGAGCGATCGCCCGTGTGATCGGGGCGGAGAACAGGGAGGAAGGATTTCTTTCCGGAAAGGACTGTATCGTGAGCTGGTGCCTGGGGCATCTGGCGGAATATCTGCCGCCGGATGGCTATGATAAAAGATATGAAAGCTGGAAGTATGAAGATCTTCCTATCATTCCGGATGAGTGGAAACTGGCAGTTTACCAGGAGAAAAAAGAACAGTTTTATACACTGAAACGGCTGCTGAACAGTCCGGATGTAGAGTATGTGGTAAATGCCTGTGATGCAGGAAGAGAAGGGGAACTGATCTTCCGGCGGGTGTATCAGCTTTCCGGAAGCAGAAAGCCGGTGAAACGTCTCTGGGTCAGCTCCATGGAAGACAGTGCGATCCGGGCGGGCATGGAACAGCTGAAAGATGCAGAAGAATACCGGAATCTGGCGGAGGCGGCTGTCTGCCGTGCAAAAGCGGACTGGCTGGTAGGAATGAACGCGACCAGGGCATTTACAACCAAGTATTATAAGAAACTTACAGTAGGAAGGGTTCAGACCCCGACGCTTGCCATGCTGGTAGAGCGGATGGAACAGATCAAAAAGTTCCGGAAGGAGAAGTATTTCAACGTGGAACTGGATTGTGACGGCATGAAAGCGGAACGGCAGAAGATCTTTGATCCGAAGGAAGCTGAAAAACTCCAGAACCTGTGCGACGGGAAAGATGCTCATGTGATGTGCTGTGAGAGTGTAGAGAAGAACGTGAAACCGCCCAGACTCTACGACTTAACTACCCTGCAAAGAGAGGCAAACCGCATTTATGGCTTTACGGCGCAGCAGACTCTTACGGCTGCCCAGAGCCTTTATGAAGAAAAACTGATCACCTATCCAAGGACAGACAGTAATTTCCTGACTGAAGATATGGAGTCAACTGCCAGACAGGTGATCCGTGTGATCCATGAGAAATATCAGCTGATGGGGCCTTTTGATAAACCGGAAAAACCGGATCTTGGCCGGGTCATGAACAATAAAAAAGTGTCCGATCACCATGCAATCATCCCCACTATAGAGATTGCGGATGCTGATCTGAACGACCTGAAGGAAACGGAGCAGAAGATCCTGTTTCTGATTGCCGCACACACGGTGGAAGCTGTCAGCAGGGATCACGTTTTCCGTGAGATTTCTGTGGAAGTTGAATGCGAGGGTGAGCATTTCCATGCGAAAGGGAAAGAGATTATGGAACAGGGCTGGAAGATTTACGAAGCTTGTTTCCGAAATCCTGACGGCATTGCTATAGAGGATCCGAAAGAGGCTGCAAAGGAGACGATTCCAAAGGTGAAAAAAGGGAAGACCTTCTATCATGTGGAAGCGAAGGTGACGGAACATTTCACTTCTCCGCCGAAACCTTATACGGAGGATACGCTGCTTGCAGCAATGGAGACGGCAGGAAATAAAGAATTTGACGCAGAGACAGAGAAGAAAGGACTCGGGACTCCGGCTACCAGGGCATCGATCATTGAAAAACTGGTCCATTCCCAGTACGCCTGCAGGAAAGGGAAACAGATCGTGGCTACAGATGACGGGCAGTCCCTGATCGAGATCCTTCCGGATTATCTGAAATCGGCATCTATGACGGCTGAATGGGAGAACCAGCTGCTGGAAATGGAGCACGGAAAGATCCAGCCGGAACAGTTCCTGACCGGGATCCGGAATCTGATCACGATGATGCTGAACGGATGCGATCAGATCAGTGAAGAAGAGTCCGGCAGATTTCAGAGTCGGGAAAGCATCGGAACCTGTCCTGTATGTGGAAGCCTGGTTTATGAAGGGAAGAAGAATTACTACTGCAGCAGCAGAGAGTGTAACTTTGCACTCTGGAAAGAAACCAGATATCTGCAGAGTATGAGAAAAACCATTGATAAGCGGATGGCGGCAGAACTTTTGAAGAACGGCAGCACCCATGTGAAAGATTTGTATTCCGCAAAGAAGGATCGTTATTTTGAGGCGGATCTTCTGATGAAAACGCAGGATGATGGGAAGGTAGAATTTTCCCTGTCCTTTCCGAAGAATAATTACAACAAAAAAACCAAAAAAAGAGCATAGGAGGAAGTGCATATGAATTTTGAAGCATTTATGGAATCGATAAAGAAACATATCAAAGAATATCTTCCTGAGTCATATCAGGATGCCCAGGTCACAATCCGGGAACAGCAGAAACTGAATAACCGGTATATGGGGCTTACTGTGATCAGGCCGGGAGATGATCGGATTCCCACGATTAATCTGACTGACTTGTACAGGCAGTCTTATGAAAATCCACGGTTCCGTATCACGGATGTACTTGAGCAGATATCGCAGATCATCCAGAGAGAACCGGAGCGCTTTGATGTGAGCCGCCTTACTCAGTATGAAGAAGCGAAAAAACACCTTTTCATGAGAGTATCTAATGCGGATAAAAATGCACAGGTGCTGGGAGGCGTACCTTTTGTTGAGCGGGAAGATCTGGCCATTACGTTTCACATTGCTGTTGAGGAAACGGAAATGGGAAGAGCTTCTGCCATTGTAACCAACCGGATGATGGAGACCTATGGAGTGACCAGAAATCAGCTTTATAAGGATGCTCTGGCAAACAGTCCGGTTATTGCGCCTGTAAAAATTAATAATCTGGGAGAGTTGCTTGGCAGAATGACTTTGGATGGGATGAAGGAGATGGGAGCATCCGAAGAAGAAATCCGGGATGCAAAAGAAAGGATGGACGAAGCAAATCAGGATAATCCTTTGATTGTAGTAACAAATGAAACTGGTATAGACGGGGCTGTTGCTGTGTTCTATCCGGGCGTTATGGATCAGCTTGGTGAAGAAATAAAAGGAGATTTCTTTATTCTCCCTTCATCTGTGCATGAAATTATTGTTGCTCCTGATGATGGAAGACTTTCCTACTCGGAATTAAAAGAGATGGTGACAGAAATTAATGAAACGCAGGTTGCCCCGGAAGACCGCCTGACAGATGAAGTGTATCATTACGATACCAGAGACCATGTATTTGAAAAAGCTGAGGCTTTTACAGAGAGAAAAAGGGCTAAGGAACAGGATATTGGAAAACAGGAACCTGTTAAGGAGACAGCGGCAGAAAAAGCTGTCCATCCGGAGCGGATCAAACATAAATCTACGGATATGGAACTGTAGGAACGATTTTAGATTTTCCCTGCCTGCTGTCCTAAGACAGCGGCGGGGACTTTTTATAAGGAGGACATGAGATGGAAGAAAATAGAAATACATCTTTTCAGCTGAAAGGAAGAGATATGGACAGTATTCTGCAGTCTCTGGAAGAAGGCGTTTCTGAAATATTTACCAGTGAAAGATACACGGAATACCTGCAGACAATGGCGAAGTTCCATAATTATTCTTTCAATAACACGATGTTGATCGCACTTCAGCGGCCGGATGCAACGCTTGTGACAGGATACCGGAACTGGCAGTCTATGGGACGTCAGGTCATGAAGGGAGAGAAAGGGATTACGATTATTGCCCCGACGCCGATCAAGAAAAAGCAGATGCAGGAAGTCTTGGACAAGGAAGGGCGTCCGGTTCTGAATGAAAATGGAGACTCGATCATGAAAGAGGTGGAAGTGAAGATCCCCCGGTTTAAGGCGATTACCGTCTTTGATATTGCTCAGACAGTTGGAGATCCCATCGACCTGATGGTGCCGGAAGAACTGAAAGAGGCAGTTAATGATTTCGATCTGTTCATGGAAGCAATTACCGCAGTATCTCCAGTACCGATCCGATTTGATGAGATTTCAGGAAATGCGAAAGGGTACTATCACAATGAGGATAAAGAAATCGTGATCCGGAAAGGGATGAGCGAAAGCCAGACAATCAAGACCGCAATCCATGAGTCCGGGCACGCCAGACTCCATGACCGTGATGAAATGAAGGCAAAAGGAGAAAAGAAAGACCGGCTGACAGCAGAAGTAGAGGCAGAGTCTGTTGCTTACTGTGTGTGCAGTGCATTCGGAATAGATACCTCGGAGTATAGTTTCCCATACATTGCAAACTGGAGTTCCGGAAGGGATATGAAAGAACTGAAAACATCAATGGATACGATCCGGCACACGGCTGGGAAAATGATTGATGAGCTGAGCATAAAGATGAGGGAACTGTTGGCAGAGAGAAATGTGCAGAGACAGGAGGAAAAGAAAGAGAAATTCCTTCCTGCGATGGAAGCTGCCGGGTATTACTTTGATGAAAAGGGCAGTACAGATGACCATCTCCGGTTCGTGCCGGACGGCGTACATCAGTTATCAGGGGTTCTGTATGCAGACTCCTGGGATGATGTAGAGACCTGGTTTGGACAGGGCGGTATCGATGATCAGTTTACGGCAGAACGGATCCAGAGAGTTCTTTATCCGGAACGGTTTGAAAAAAGCTCAGAAGAGATGATGTATGAAGACAACGGGGAGCGATTTTCTATCTATCAGATCAAAGAAGGATCAAAAGCAGAGCAGTATAGATTCCTTGGCATGGATTATATCAATAAAGAAGGACTGGAAGTGGTCGCTGCGGATTATGAATGTGTTTATTCCGGAATTCTATTGAAATCGGATGATCTGGAAACACTTTACAGCATGTTCAATGATCTGCCGCCCGCTGACTTCAAAGCCCATTCTATGTCGGTCAGTGATGTGGTGGTCATGAACCGGAATCATGAACTGCGGGCTTATTATGTGGATCAATTTGGATTTACAGAACTTCCGGCTTTTGCACTGGAAAGGAAGGCAGAGCTGGGAATAGGTCAGCTGACAGAGAGGGTCAGTCACTTGGATGAAGACCCCAATATCCGGTTTTATGTGGCTGAGTGTTCAGAATTTCCCGTTCTGGGAGAGTACCATCAGGATCTGTCACTGCAGGAAGCTTTTCGGATTTATGACAGCATTCCGCCGGAGCGGATGCATGGAATAAAGTGTATTGGATTCGATCTGAAGGATGGAAGTGATTATGAAGGTGAATTTGAGCTGGTCAGTGGAAACCGTGTCCAGAAGGAAACAATTAATTCAATTCCTTATTTCCGGGAAAATGTTCATGTGCAGAAAGCAATAGCGGAGGCTGAAAAGGAACTGAAAGCCCGTGAATCGGCAAGAACCGTCCCTAAGAATGAAAATAAAGAAGTAAAAACCACGCTCAAGAGAAGGGAGGAATGTTTATGAGCCAGACACGATTTGATGAAGATGAATTAACGCTGGTGGCCGCTTATGCTGCCAGAACCAGGGAGGAAACCATAGATATCCTAAAGGGTACGCTGGATGTCTTAGAAGATACGAAGGAAGATGTCTCTGATGAAGAGATGATCCTCTTACTGTCATCCACAATAGAGAAACTGCAGCAGGTGGCAGATGATTATTTCTATTCCCTGGATCTGAGGGAGTATCTGAATAATATAAAGGAGGACGATGATGAGAACTGATCAGTATGCACTGTATCGTGTAGATCTTAATACTGCCGGGAAAGACCTGTGGAAAAAAACGT
>DXGZ01000130.1 GCA_019113645.1 Candidatus Mediterraneibacter vanvlietii
TTTTCATTCAGCTGATTATTCGATGACTTTCCCAGCCGATAAAGCAGAAAACAGCCCCTATTTCAAGAAACTTTCTGCTGAAGTTGAGGGTGTGGGCAGGGTGACTTCGGAAGGGTTTTAGTGATTCTTGAAGTTCCGGATATGGACGTTAGGACAGACGGCGAGATTGTTTGAGCAAAGCGAGTTGCTCGCCGTCTGTCCTTGCATTTAGTCCATGGTCGGAACTTCTTAGATTCACTTAGGCCCTGGAGCGGAGCCCTGAACATACCCTCAGCCTCAGCAGAATACGTCTTAAAATGCTCCCCTGTTTTCGGAAATATCGTCTCCAAAAGTCAGCGAACCTGATTAACTAAATAGCTCTCTCATCATAACTTTCTATTCTCTTTTCCCTGAAATGTGCTAAAATGTAGGTTACTGGAGAAAGGAGCGCTGTACCATGCATGAACTGAGCATCACCGAACATCTTCTGGATGACTGCATCCGGGAAGCCAGAAAGCAGAATGCATCGCGCATCCGGGTCATACGGCTTGTCATCGGACAGCTGAAGGGAGTCGTCCCCGACTGTATCCAGATCTATCTCGACATGCTCGCGGAAGGGACCATCGCCGAAGGGGCGCGGATTGAAGCCGAGTTTCCTCCAGTCAGAGTTCACTGTCTGAGCTGCGGACAGGACGGAGAAATCACGCCCCATCATCTGGAGTGTCCTCACTGCGGCAGTTTGAAACTTAAGCTGCTGTCCGGAAAAGAATTCTATATTAAAAGCATGGAGGTTGATATCAATGGAGATAAAAGTACTGCATCAGATCATGGACTGGAATGAAGATGTCAGCCAGGAGGTAAAAGATGCCCTCGCCGCACATCACATCTGTATGATTAACGTAATGGGAAGCCCCGGCGCAGGCAAGACAAGCCTGATCACATCTCTGATCGGCCGGCTGAAAGACCGGTTCCGTATCGGAGTCATTGAAGGCGATATCGCCGGACAGGTGGACGCGGACCGGATCGCCGCACTGGATGTGCCGACCGTTCAGCTTAACACGGACGGAGCCTGCCATATCGAGGCCATGAGCATTCAGAACATTCTTCCCTATCTGCCTCTGGACGATCTGGATCTCATTTTCGTGGAAAACATCGGGAATCTGGTCTGCCCGGCGGAGTTCCGGATTGGAGAATCTCTTCGTATTACAATCCTGAGCATTCCCGAGGGAGATGATAAAGTAGAAAAATATCCCCTCATGTTTACAGATACAGACTGTCTGGTCCTGAACAAATACGATATGATGCCCTATTTTGATTTTGATGAACAGAGGGTAATCGAAAATTACGGGACCGTCAATCCGGACGCGCCGCTGTTCCGTGTCAGCAGCCGCACCGGAGAAGGACTTGCGGACCTGGCAGATTTTATTGCAGAAACCATAAAAAAGGACTGATTGCAGATATGAACCCGGAGAAAAGCGAGACACTGCAGATCCATTTGAATATAGAAGGAATCGTACAGGGGGTGGGATTCCGCCCCTTTCTGCACCGTCTTGCCAGACAATTTAACGTCTGCGGCTGGGCGCGCAATACTTCCTCCGGGCTGGAAGGTATTCTTGAAGGAACGCCGGATGCGCTGGAGGATTTTTTGCGGGAACTTAAAACCTCCCCTCCGCCCATGGCAGTTATAGAAAACGTTGTCACAGAGAGAGAAAATACAGAAGGCAAAAGCGGAACCGCAGGCACTCATTTCCACGAATTCACCATTCTGGAAAGTCAGGAGAATCCCGGTCACACTCTGGTCTCCCCGGACATTGCCGTCTGCCCGGAATGTCAGAGAGAACTTTTTGATCCATCGGACCGGCGGTACCGTTATCCCTTCATCAATTGTACGAACTGCGGTCCCCGGTACACAATCATCCGCTCTCTGCCCTATGACCGCCTCCGGACTGTCATGAATGAATTTACCATGTGTGAAGATTGTAAAAGGGAATATCATGATATTAATGACCGGCGGTACCACGCCCAGCCCGACTGCTGTTCAAACT
This sequence comes from Candidatus Mediterraneibacter vanvlietii, assembly GCA_019113645.1. Lineage (GTDB taxonomy): Bacteria > Bacillota > Clostridia > Lachnospirales > Lachnospiraceae > Mediterraneibacter > Mediterraneibacter vanvlietii. Next base: position 2,025 of record DXGZ01000130.1, read on the forward strand.
GCGGTCCGGAAATCTTCTATCTTGGAAGCAGCTGTCCGGAAGATGCTGATTCACAGAACGAAAAGGATTCCAACGGCTTTTCCCGGCATCTGACCGGAGAAGATGCTCTTCGGGCTGCCCAGAGACTTCTCGCCAGCGGCGAAATTCTGGCGGTAAAAGGCATCGGCGGAATTCATCTTGCCTGCGATGCGCGAAACGAAGCCGCTGTACGGCGGCTCCGCCGCCGCAAGCATCGGGCGGAAAAGCCTCTTGCAGTAATGGCGGACTGCGCGGATACGGTTCGCGGGATCTGCCGGCTTTCCATGGAAGAAGAACAGATCCTTACAAGCCCTGCCCATCCGATCATGCTGCTTTCCAAGCGAGATCGGGATCTGCTGCCTGACTTAAGCTTCAGCGCCCGGCTCGGCGTCATGCTTCCCTACACACCGCTTCACTTCCTGCTCCTGGACAGGACATACGGAGGCCCGGATCTGCTCGTCATGACAAGCGGAAATGTAAAAGGCTGTCCTGTAATCACAGAGAATGCGGAGGCCCTCAAAAACTTGAAGGGTATCGCTGACGGTTTTCTTCTGCACAACCGTAAAATCCAGAACCGCTGTGACGACTCTCTGGTGACGGTATGGAAGGGGCAGACCTGTTTTCTCCGCAGAAGCAGAGGATACGCCCCGGCGCCGGTTCGCCTGAATCTGCCTTCATCACATTTCTCAGAAACATCAGCGGGTGCGGACGGAATCTTTGCCATGGGCGCGGAACAGAAAGCCTCCTTTGCTCTCGGCAGGGGGAATGAAGTCTTCCTGAGTCCCCATATCGGAGATTTGAAAAATGCGGAAACTTTCGCTCATTATGCCGGCACGCTTCAGACATATACCGACCTGTTCCGTCTGAAGCCTTCCCTCTATGTATGCGATCTGCATCCGGATTATCTTTCCTCCCGGGAAGCCGCCAGACTGGCCGAAAAGGATCATGTCCCGCTGCTCCCCGTTCAGCACCACTGGGCCCATATGGCTTCCTGCATGGCGGACAATCAGCTTGACACGCCCTGCTTCGGCATCATCTGGGATGGTACAGGACTGGGAACGGACGGCTCCATCTGGGGAGGAGAATTTTTAAAGGGCGATTATGAAACCTTCACAAGAGTCGGCTCCATCCGCCCCATCCCGCTCATCGGAGGCGACCGGGCCATACAGGAAATCGGGCGGATCGCGCTGGCGCTGACAGCGGATGCAGAAGCCGGGGATTTCCGCCATGTTCCTCTTCCGGAGGAAAAATGCCGGATGCTTCTACCCCTTCTTGATTCCCCGCTCTCTCCGAGAGCCAGCAGCATCGGACGGCTTTTTGATGGAATATGCGCGCTGATTACCGGGCGGGCCAAAGCCGGCTATGAAGGTGAAGGCGCCGCCCTTCTGGAATCCCTCTCCCCGGTGGAGACGCCGGATGAAATGGATTGCCCGCTGACCGACTGCATTTATCCGCTTCATTTTTATGAAGAAGGGACTTCCGATAATAACATTCTCCGGATCTTCGATCCCCGTCCTGCTGTCAGCGGGATTCTTCAAGATCTGGAATGCCCCGCAGACAGCAGGCAGGCAGAACACCCAAATCAAACAAGTGAGACGGGCAGGAATATTGCTCTTCGCTTCATGTGTACACTGTGTCAGATGGCTCTGGATCAGTGCATCTCACTGAATCCTGAGAAACTTCCGGTCATCCTCTCCGGGGGCGTGTTTCAGAACCGTTTTCTCCTGTCAGGGATCACAGCTCTGTTACAGGAAAACGGATTCACAGTCTATACCCACAGACAGGTATCCGCAAATGATGAAGGTCTCTGTCTCGGACAGCTCGCCATAGCCCGAAAGCAGCGGGATATAGCAAAAAGGAAAAGGAGAAACAAATATGTGTCTTGCTATGCCAATGAAAATCAAAACGATCAGCGGACATTCCGCCGAGTGTGAGGCCGGCGGACTCACCCAGACCGTCCGGATCGATTTTATAAATAATGCCCGACCCGGAGACTATGTTATGGTACATGCCGGTTTTGCCATTGAAAAAATGTCAGAACAAGAAGCTCTCGAAAACATGGAACTTTTAGAGGAGATCAGAAATGCTCTGTGACAGTTATTTTAAAAACCCGAAAGATGTCCCTCTTCTTCTGAAAAAGATAGAGGAAAATGTAAACATATCCGGGCCTGTACGGCTGATGGAAATCTGCGGAACACATACCATGGCAATTGCCCGCAGCGGGATCCGCAGTATCCTGCCGGAAGGAGTCACTCTCCTCTCCGGACCCGGATGCCCGGTCTGCGTCACGCCGGCAAATGTAATCGATATGGTTCTGGATCTCTCCCTCCAGCCCGGCATACTTATCGCCAGCTATGGGGATCTGCTCCGTGTTCCCGGATCCAGACAGGGAGACAGTCTGCTCGCCCGGCGCGCATGCGGCGGAAATGTGGCATCCGTATACTCTCCTGCCGACGCTGTTCAGATCGCCAGAGAGCATCCTGAGACAGAAGTTGTATTCCTCGGCGTCGGGTTCGAGACCACAGCTCCCGGAACAGCCGCCTGCATCACGGAAGCAGCATCAGAAAACCTTCAAAACTTCTCCGTACTGTGCCTGCTCAAAAAGACAGAACCTGCCCTGCGGGCGCTGATCGAAGCAGATGACTTCGCGGTAAATGGCTTCCTCTGCCCCGGTCATGTGGCTGCCGTCACAGGATCCGAAAGTTTTTCATTTCTTTCGAAAGAATATAACCTCCCCGGTGTGGTGAGCGGCTTTGAAGCCGGGGATCTCCTGTATTCCATTCTTCAGCTCACAGATATGATCGCAAAAAAAGAACCCGCAGTTCAGAACGAGTACACGCGACTCGTCCGTCCGAACGGCAATCCCGCTGCCCTCACCCTGATGGAACAGGTCTTCACGTCCGCAGCCTCCGACTGGCGGGGACTGGGACATATCGGGAACAGCGGATTCGCGATCCGCAGGGAATACGCCCGGTGGGATGCAGCGAAGAAGGTTTCCCTCCGTCCCGGTCCTTCCGCCGATATTCCCGGCTGCCGGTGCGCACAGGTCATCCGCGGCGTACTCTCCCCGGCAGACTGCCCTCTCTTCGGCAAAGTGTGTACACCGGACAATCCGGTCGGACCGTGTATGGTATCGGGAGAAGGGGCATGCGCGGCGGCATATGCGTATGGAAGTTAAACAATTACGAATACTGCCAAAAGATTATGTATTTTCTTGAATATCCCAAATCATTATGTTATATTATGAATAGAAAAGGGAAACCAAAAACGGCTACCCTCAAATAATGTAAACTGTTATTTACTAACAGCCGTCAACTATTCGCAGTAGTTGGCGGCTATTCTTTGTCCTTGAAAATCTGATAACACAGACCAACAGGGGCAACAATGAATATACAAAGCTGAATCAGGATAAGTAACATTCATCAGCATCGCCCTCCTTTCTTTCGTCTGGAGGGTCTGCCCCTCCGATCATTCAGAGGGTAAACCGCCCGTTTTTGGTTTCCTTGCATATATACTATCACTGAAGAACACAGCTACAATATTACAATTATAACAGGAGGAATCTCAGATGGAAGATAAGATCACACTTGACTACGGAAGCGGCGGGCTGAAAACTTCTGAGCTCATCGAATCCATGCTTCTGCCCGCGTTTGACAATCCCGCGCTGGCACAGCTTGGCGACGGCGCGGTTCTTGAAGGAAGCTCTTCCCTCGTATTTTCCACGGACAGTTTCGTTGTATCCCCGTGGGAATTTCCCGGCGGAGATATTGGAAAACTCTCTGTCTGCGGCACGGTCAATGATCTGTGCATGGCTGGCGGTATTCCGAAATACTTAAGCCTGTCCTTTATACTGGAAGAAGGATTCCCCTTCTCCGACCTGAAACAGATTATCTCCTCCATCGCAAAAGAGGCGAAAGCCGCCGGTATCTCCATTGTAACAGGGGATACAAAAGTCGTGGAAAACGGCAAAGGCGACGGCATCTATATCAATACTGCCGGCATCGGTTTCCGCCGCGCAGTTCTCCCCGGAAGAGACGCGATCCGGCCGGGGGACGCTGTGCTGATCAGCGGCAGCGCAGGCTGTCACGGCGCCGCTGTCATGATGGCGAGAAACGGACTCCTCCAGCCCGGAAGCCCCCTTGCGTCCGACTGCATGCCTCTGCACCAGATATCCGGCGCAGTGCTGGATAACCCGGACGGCATCCGCATCCTGCGGGATCCCACCCGGGGCGGCGCTGCCACAACATTAAATGAATTCACAGACGGGATGCCGTTCTGTATCGGGCTGGAAGAATCCGCCATTCCAGTCGCTCCCGCCGTAGAAACCGCCTGTGATATTCTGGGACTTGATCCCCTCTACTGCGCATGCGAAGGAAGAATGCTCGTTGTCTGCGATCCTTCCCGCGCCGATGACCTCATCACCGCCATGCGTTCCGTTCCCGGCGGAGAAAACGCTGCCCGGATCGGCACTGTCACAGAAGAACTCCCGGGAAAAGTTCTCCTGAAAACCCCCATCGGCGGCAAAAGAATCCTCCCCCGCCTAACCGGCATGCAGCTCCCGAGGATATGCTAAACCAATCCACACATGCAGGAAAGAGTTCAAGAACTGGCGTTATAAGCTTGCTTATATAAGACAGTTCTTGGGCTCTTTCATATATGGCGGACGCCATACAGTGAGCTCCGCGCCAGCGGGGCGAGCTGCTGCATGTGGGGATGGACGGTGCCAGCGGACGCGTCTTGATAATTGAACCCGGGATCGGCTATTTGGAGGAACATAAAAAATATTCTTTGATAACAAATTATTCTTTAATAAAACCAGAAAGCACAAAAAAATTCATTGTTCCAGGTGATGATCGATATGAAAGAGCCCATGAATTCTTGAATAGCCACGAAAATGATTTTTCCATTTCAGATGCATTTGATTTGCTTCATACTGTCCGGCAAGAAGGTATATGGGCGACCAGAGTTTCCTTCGTTTATTCTGCGAACGAAGGAGCCGTATATTATGTACAGAATAATCATTTTGAATGTATTGAAAAATTTGCATTCTAAACAGAAACCTGAAAATAGCGTTGAGGTGAAGACCTTTCTCCCCAACGCCATCTTTTATTTCTCCTTTTTATTATCAATCGCATTCGCGATAGCAATCACCGCCGGGAACAGCACCGCTGCGATTACCCAGATGATCCATCCCTCTTTCCAGCTCTCTGTCGGCAGAGTTATCGCAAGATAAATCGCTGTGACAACAAGCCAGTACACGATCGTAACCAGAGAATTGCCCGGGTGTTCCTTTTTCCTTCTGCTGTAATCTCCTTCCTGGAGCAGTTTCTCAAAACTCGCCCAGATGATTCCGCCTCTTATCAGAAAAATCACGCCTATTCCAACGATAACAAGCGAAACAGAGAACATGGATACCATAAACACATCGTTTTCTCCATTGACAATAGCTCCTCCGAAAAGAGGAATCAAAGCCATAACACACAGGCATACGCCGATGATATTATTTCTGGTGTAAATCCGCTTGAAGCTTTCCCTTCTCTCTTTCACCATGCCTGTTACGCCATATTCGGTTTCAAACACTTCTTTTTCCAGATACTCATATGGAGCGGTTTTACTTCCGCTGTATATAAATATCGCAACCGCTGCCGCAACGATCACCAGCATAATGATCATCCCGATACCGCCTGCCATATTTTCTGTCAGGCCATATGCGTTCCTTTCACTGAGCGCTCCCAGTATCATAAAACAGATCGGCGAAAGAATACATAAAAACACCCCATTTGATATAATTTTTGAAGTCTCTTCCTTCACGGATAAGAATGCGTTTGCCTCTTCCATTGTGACATATCTTCGGGTTGAAATCTCTTCACTTTTTATAATGCTGTTCTCTTCTTCTTCCATCTCGTCTTTCAGGAGATAGTCCGTGCTGACATTAAATAGTTTCGAAAGACGTATTATCTTTTCCGGCAGTTGCGTACCACCAATCAGGCTTTTCAATGTGTCAACCGGCAGTTGCATCCCGCGCAACACTTCTTTTCGATATTAAAATATCATATATTATGTCAGAAATAAAGAAAGGAAACCTGAAGCGGTTTACACTCTCCTCCCTTTCTGCATCCGGAAGGTTTGTCCCTCCGGACATTCAGAAGGTAAGCTGCCCGCTTCTGGTTTCCCTTTCAATATCAGTCATATGAATCTGTAGCTCACAACACACATTTCTCTCTGCGGTTTACTGTTTTATGTCTCCAATCAGTTCATCAAGTGTATACGTATCCGCCCCGCAGTCTGCAATTTCATCTGTCCCAACGCTTTCCATTGGGTACATTCCCTTACTCAGATTTCCGATCACCCTCGTACCTGCGAATTCGTCTTCTCCTATTTCCGTGTAGGAGCCACGGGGACCGTTCAGACGGTAATAAGTCTCATCCGCATCAAAAGCCGCAGATTCCTCAAGAAAATACACTTTCTTCTGTCCGACTACCGGAGCGATATCACCCTGATCCAGCTCCTGAATATAGATCTCACTCAGTTCATCATCCGCATACTGTTCAACTCCTGCTCCCGGCTTCCGTCATCCGCAGAAAATGAATCAAGATACGCCTGAACCGTCTGCAGCTTCTGCCAAAGAAGCTGTATCCGGATAATTCTTTTCATAGGAAGGAGCCATTCCATATATAGAAGCCGCAATCTTGTCCGAATCAATCGCGGACATCTCCGGAATCTGTTCTTCCCTCGCAGCTACCCCGTCCTGTTCCGCTGGAATATCCTTTACCTCGCTTCCGCATCCGAACAGCATACCGGTGCACACACCTATAAGTAATATTATCAGAACTTTCTTGAAATCATATTGCCCTTCACATTACAATTCCATCTGTCCTATTAGTTCCTCCAGGGTATATGTCTGAATCTCGCCTTCACTTTCCCTCTCCTGGCTGAAAGTCTTTAACCTGTAATTGCCGCTAAGCTGCATTCCTATTGTCTGTGTACACGCAAAATTATCATCGGAAATTTCTGTATACTTCCAGTCCGGACCCGCAAGCCTGCAATATGTATTTTCCGTGTCATAAAACGGAGATTTTTCGAGGAAATAAAGATTTCTTTGTCCTTTCTCCGCCATGACATCGCCCTGCTCTAACTGCTGTATATAAATATCGCCTAATTCCTCATCCGGATACTGTTCAAAATAGGATCTGTTAATCTCCTGTGCGCTTTCAGAATCATGTGAGTCGATATACTCCCGAACGGAAACAACACCCTGATCTTCAACTACACGTATAATCTCACCTTCACTGAAATTTCCTTTTATTGATTTTATAATCTGCACCTCACTGTTTGTCCTGCAATGTCCATTTTCTACCAAATAGTCTATTGCCACAATCTCTCCATAGATAATCTCTTCACTGTCTGAAGCCAGCGATGGCAGCGTTGAATACCCTTCTGCGTAGTCAAATTGTCCACATTGTACTGAGACTATGCTTTCCGGGTCAATGGTACTGACATCTTCCTGAGTCTCGACTATATTATTATCCGTCCTGTTTTCTTCAGAATGATTCTCCTGTTGGCATCCCGATAGAAACACCATACAACTTAATAGAATAAGTAAGCCTAATCTCTTCATAATTTTCCCCTCTCTATTCATAAATATGTCTAAGGACATTAATATCTATTGTCTGTGGAGTACTAACTAATCGTCCATTTGCAGTTTGGCACATAATACTGTTTTGCTCTGTAATACGATGCCTTAATCCATATCCATGCCCAACTTCATGAGCAATAGTGCCAGAATTAATGGTTCCTTGCTCACCTGTCCTCCTTTCTCAAAAAACAGAAATTGACTGTTCCAGAAACACCACTATAATTTTATGCTAGCATTTATTATACATTTTGCATACGATTTTTTATATTTTATGTGTTTTTGTTTATTTTGCACATAAAATTATATTTCTCTTCGCCAATTCCCCCCCTACATTACAAAACAATATCACAGCCTCAGCCCCTTTATATCCTTTATCCTCGAAAAAATCATATTACAGCTGCACTCCGTCACCCCGGGTAGCTGATCAATGGTCTCATAAATCAGCTTCTCCATCTCATCATTAGATGACGCCACCGCATGGACGTGAAGCCTGCTCTTGCCGGTCACCCTGTAGATCTGCGTGATCGTATCATTTTCCTTCAGGATTTCCGCCACCTTCATCAGCGCGTCCGGCTCTGTCTCGATCTCAAAATAGCAGGACACAGCGCCGCTGATTTTCTGAGGATTGATGATCGTGGTATATTCTTCTATGATCCCCTTCTCTTCCATCGCCTGCACACGCATCTTCACGGCGACGCGGGAGATTCCCACCTGCTGCCCGATCTCTGAGTAGGACATCCTCGCATTTTTAATCAGCAGCCGGATGATCTTCTGATCCAGCTCGTCAAGCCCGTCTAAAAACATAATCTTCTTTTCCTCCATCCGTCCCCTGAAAGGAGAACGTTCATTTTCTTCCATTATACAGCCGCCCGATCTTCAGAGTCAAACGCATCAGCACTTGACATAATGCACACAGTGCTTGACATAACGCACGCAGAAAACTATAGTATATTACAGATGTTAATCTAAAACTTACGCAACGAAAGAAGAAATCAAAATGGATAACGAACTGACACAGGGATCGGTTATGAAAACCATGCTGCGCTTTGCCATCCCCATGATCCTGGGGGATCTTCTGCAGCAGTGCTATAATATCGCCGACACGGTAATCGTGGGAAAATTTCTCGGGGCAGACGCTCTCGCTGCTGTGGGATCCGCATTCTCACTGATGACTTTTCTCACATCGATTCTGCTGGGGCTCGCCATGGGAAGCGGCACAGTCTTCTCCATCCGCTGGGGGCAGAAGGATCATCAGGGCTTAAAAGAAGGGATTCTCGCTTCTTTCGTCCTGCTGGGCATTGTCACCCTCATTCTCAACGTAATCGTATTCGCGGGAATCGACTGGATCATCCGGGTGCTGCAGACGCCCTCTGATCTGGTTGAACTGATGCATGAATATCTGATCGTGATCTTTGCCGGGCTGATCGGAATCTTCCTCTACAACTTTTTCGCATCCCTGCTGCGCTCCCTTGGGAATTCCGTTGTTCCCCTTGTATTTCTCGCAGTTTCCGCCTGCCTGAATATCGTGCTGGATCTTCTCTTCGTAGCAGTCTTCCACCGGGGTGTTGCCGGTGCGGCGGAAGCGACTGTTATCTCCCAGTACGTATCCGGTATCGGGATCACGATTTACACGAGAAGAAAGTTTCCTGACCTGCTGAAGAAAGACCGGGATATCCGGCTCCGTATGTCCCGTGTCCGGGAGATCACCAGCTTCTCGGCGCTCACCTGCCTTCAGCAGTCCATCATGAATCTGGGAATCCTCGCTGTCCAGGGTCTGGTCAACAGCTTCGGAACCATTACCATGGCTGCTTTTGCCGCAGGAGTGAAGATCGATGCCTTCGCCTACCTTCCTGTCCAGGATTTCGGCAATGCATTTTCCATCTTCACTGCCCAGAATTTCGGCGCACGGAAGGCGGACCGAATCAAGAAAGGAATCCGCGTGGCATTTCTCACGTCCATGGCATTCGGCGCCGTGATCTCGCTTTTCGTCTTTGTGTTTGCACGGCCTCTGATGACCCTCTTTATTGACGCCGGAGAGACCGAAGTGATCATGGAAGGGGTGCGCTATCTCCGTATTGAAGGGGCTTTCTACTACCTGATTGCCTGCCTGTTCCTCCTCTATGGTCTGTACCGCGCGCTTGGGAAACCGGGGATGTCCGTTGTTCTCACCATCATCTCACTTGGGCTGCGGGTCGCGCTGGCATACGCGCTTTCCGCCATTCCGGGCTTAGGCGTAGTCGGCATCTGGTGGTCAGTACCCATCGGGTGGATTCTGGCGGACATATTTGGAATCGGTTATTATCTGCTGAAACAGCGCAGACTTACTCCGAACTTTTAAAAAGAGACGGATTTCAGAAGTATCCTGAAATCCGTCTCTTAATTATCAGAGTCTTTTATCCTCCGATCTGTTGCATGAAATTGAATACCAGAACTCTTTTACAGCTCTTCCCCGTTGCTCTCAATCACTTTCTTATACCAGTAGAATGATTTCTTCGGAGTTCTCTTCAGCGTTCCGTTTCCTTCATTATCTTTATCCACATAGATGAATCCGTAACGTTTCTTCATCTCGCCTGTAGACGCGCTGACCAGATCGATACATCCCCATGATGTGTATCCGAGCAGATCCACGCCGTCCAGCTCAATGGCGTCTTTCATCGCCTTGATGTGCTCTCTTAAGTAGTCAATGCGGTAGTCATCTTCCACATATCCGTTCTCATCCGGAGTGTCCACTGCTCCCAGACCGTTCTCCACGATAAAGAGCGGTTTCTGATATCTGTCGTAAAGTGTGTTCAGCGTTGTGCGCAGTCCCAGCGGGTCGATCTGCCATCCCCACTCGCTTGCTTTCAGGTACGGATTCTTCACGGACGCAAATGCATTTCCGTCCGTAACCGCCACGTTCGGATCCGCGCTCGTACATCTGGAGGAATAATAGGAGAAGGAGACAAAATCCACCGTATTCTCCCGCAGCAGCTTCTCATCTTCCGGAGTAATGTCAATCTTGATATTCTCTCTCTCGAAGAATTTCTTCGCATAGTTCGGGTAATATCCTCTTGCCTGCACGTCGATGAAGAAGTAGTTCTCACGGTCTTTCTCCAGTGCTTTCCACACGTCTGCCGGATGGCATGTATGCGGATAAGTGGATCCTGCTGCCAGCATACAGCCGACCATATTTTCCGGATTGATCTCGTGCGCAATCCTTGTCGCTTCCGCAGAAGCAACCAGCTCGTGATGTGCTGCCAGATATTTTGCCTGCGTCTCATCCTCGCCCTCTTCGAACACAAGACCCGCGCCCATGAACGGGAGGTGAAGGATCATGTTGATCTCATTGAATGTCAGCCAGTATTTTACAAGACCTTTATATCTCGTAAAGAGCACGGTGACGAGTTTCTTATAGAAATCAACGAGTTTACGGTTCTTCCATCCGCCGTACTCCTCAATCAGGTGGATCGGGCAGTCGAAATGTGTGATCGTAACAAGGGGCTCGATTCCGTATTTGCGGCACTCTTTGAATACATTTTCATAGAACTGAAGACCTTCCTCGTTCGGCTCTGCCTCGTCCCCGTTCGGGAAGATACGTGTCCATGCGATGGAGAGACGGTATGTCTTGAATCCCATCTCGCCGAACATGGCGATATCCTCCTTGTAGTGATGATACATGTCGATCGCTTCCATGGCCGGATAGTAATGTTCGCTGTCCGGACGAAGCATCTTTTTATGCCCCAGGCACACCGGGAAACGGTCTTCACCGTGCGGGCACACGTCTACATTCGCAAGCCCTCTTCCGCCTTCGTTGTAAGCTCCTTCACACTGATTCGCGGCTGTCGCGCCGCCCCATAAAAATCCTTCCGGGAATCCCATCTTTCTACCTCCTGTTATTATTTTTTATCACGCACCAGCAGTCTGGCTGGTCCCTGAACACCGAACGGCTCGATCACCAGATAATGGCTCAGCGCATCTCTCACCGCTGTACCGAGTGTGTTTGTCACCTCGACTGCCAGGTCATTTTCTCCATCCTGTAAAAGTCCGGTCAAATCAAAGCGATACGGTTTGCAGATCCTTACCCCTGCGGATTTTCCATTGACAAACACTTCCGCAGTCTCGTAAGTCTCGCCCAGATCAAGGATGGTTTCTTCTCCCGCAGACGCATCCAGCTTCGTCTCATAGCGAAGGGTACCGCACTTATTGTCCCATCCCGCGATGTTCTCCACGCAGTCCAGTCCCGTAAGGGGAACTTCATCTGTCCAGTCCGGATAAGACAGGCTGTCGGCATATCTTACAGTCCACACTTCCGTCAGCTCCCGCTCCCCGTACTTTCCGCTGTTCCGTTCCGTTATCTGTCCGCACGCTTCTCCTGTACATTCAAGTTCTGTCTCACTCACTACGAATACAGCCGACTCGTAAGGAGCAAGGCACAGATCTACCTCGTGTGAAGCCGGTGTCAGCGTATCTGCAAATGCGTCGTACCGGTATACGTATCCCTCACCCGGGATCTCCACGGATGTGCATACATCCTGTCCGATGTTCTCATTAAACATCATATAATATTTCCGGCTGTCCTGTAAATACTCTCCCAGCACAAGGTCCGGCTGTTCTTCTCCGCAGATAATTCCGCAGTATTCTTTCAGGCATTCCCCCAGCTGATCCAGGCCAATCACTTCGCCTTCTGCCCCCTCCGGTTTTCCGTCCAGGCAGATCACCTTCACGCCGCTGTCTGCCAAGCGCGCCAGCAGTTCCGTCAGCTCAGCCGGATAATGCTCGCCGTAAGGCACTGCAAGCACTTCCATTGTCTGTCCGTTTATCGTATAGCATCCGTCCCCGATCTCTACGGTTTTCAGATAATCCAGGCTGACGATGTCAAATGAGATCTGATGCTCTGTCAGCACCCGCGCCGGTTTCTCCACCGGCATATATGTGCCCATCCACTCCAGCTCAGCCGGGTAGAACACGCCCACCTTCGCGGGATGTGATCCGCCCCGGAACAGGGACGCGATCCGGTTTACATAGGATGTAAATACCGGGAAGTATCTGAACTGCGGATTCTTCCCATGTGCGTAGAAATGCGGCGGGCAGTCAAAATCCGGGAACGCCTTCGGGTCAAACGCGTGGGGTACGATATAGTTGACGCCCCGCACAAGCAGATGGTCCGCGATCCATTTCATCGTCTTAAGACCTTCATTCCATCCGTACGCGCCAAATGCCTCGCACATGGTTCTTCCCTTCTTCTTCGGATCGAGATGTGCCGCGGATGTCCCGAGTTTCGCAAGCGCGTAGTGGTAGAACTCGCCGTTGCTTCCACCTGTGTTAAATGCATCGTGATGGTAGTTCATGCCAGGCACTACCTGTCCGCCGATCACGTCGATTCCGGAGAAGTCCATTCCCTCCTGACCGCGGAAAAAGTGTCCTGTCCCGTATCCCAGACGCGCATGTGCTCCGTTGTCCTCGATGGTATGTCCGAGGTAATCCACTCCATGGGCGCGGCACCAGTCGCCGATCACATTTGTAAAATTCTCATTGTACAGCCTTGTAACCGTATCCATGTATTTCAGCCGGATCTGCGCCTCTTCGCCGTCAGCATTCACCCAGAGGAGCGGCAGATATTTCGCCTCAAAGCCAAGCTCGTTTTCAAGCCCTTCCCGCCATGGGAGAACCATGTCGGTTCCGATTCTTCCTTCCGTTCCCTTTACATTTCCGAACCTTGGTTCATCGGAAAAGAATCCCTGAATCGTTGTGCCGAACTCATCCTTATAATGTCTGTAGTGCGCCTCGTACACTTCATCGATCAGCACCTGAGTCGCTTCTTTCACAAGCGGGTTCAGATAATCCTTCGTGGATTCCTCACCGCCCTTTCGTGTCTGATAGACAACGAAGATACTGTACGCTCCCGCCGGAACATCCAGCGTCAGAATCCGTTTCTCCATATCCATCCGGTCAGTGATATCCGTAAAAGTCTCCGCCAGAACCGGGTCACCGGCATCATTTCTCTGATTTCTCCTCTCCGCCAGATACACGCCGAGGATCTCCTCACTGCTGTCCGGCTTATCCCATGGCCTGCCTTTGAGAAGCTGGAAATCAACGCGGGCGCCGCGAATCGGTCCCTGTACATCAAACCGTCTCATATCCAGATATTTTTTCAGATACTGCGGATAGCACTCCTTTACTTTCCCATTTGCAAAACCGGTCGGGAAATGGGAATCATCAAGAATCCACAGTTTCATCCCAAGCTCCTGGGCTTTCTCTATAATCAGATCCATGTCCGACCACCACCCGTCTCCTACGAAATCCGGATGCGGGCGCGCCTCGATGCAGACGCCTTTCATCCCGCAGTCTGCGATCTTATCCATATATTCCGCGAGCACGGCATGATCCTCCCCGTGCTGCCAGAAAAAGGGATAGAGTACATTCTCCATTTCTTTTCCCGTAATGTTCTTAAGTCCTCCCATATGTCATATCCTCCTTATGCTGCACAAGGGAGGCATTCCAGCCCCCCTTATACGGCCCTTTTACAGCCTTTCATATTATTAATTATGCTTTTTTCTTACTCTCTTTTCCCGCAAAGATGAACGCCAGCACCGCGGATACAACAAATGCCAGAATCGCACAGGCGATGAATCCATAGAAGCTGATATCCAGTCCTGCCGGATTGATCATTGCCGGAATTCGGAAGAATCCATCTCCTGCCAGCGTGTACATCTTAATTCCAAGAGCACCTGTTATAGCTCCTGCAACTCCGCCTCCGATCCATGCACAAATGAAGAGTTTAAAATTCGGCAGCGCTATGGAATAAATAGTCGGTTCTGTCACACCGCAGAGCGCGGATGCCATACTACCGAATCCAATGCTTCGTTTCTCAGGATCTTTCATCTTCAGAGCATATCCAAACGCCACACCTGCAAGAGCCCATACTGTCAGACCAAGAACTGCATTTACCGGATCATAGCCCTGCGTAATGATGTTGTTCATCAAAATCGGAACAAACGCCGCATGCAGACCAAGCAGTACAACCATCTGCCAGAATGCTCCCAGAATCAGACCGCCAAGCAGCGGGCTTATTCCAAAGATACCAAATACTGCGCTGGAAAGCAGAGAAGAAAGTTCATTCATAACCGGTCCGATTACCAGCCAGCTCAGCGGTACGGTTATGGCAAGTACAAATACAGGAACCAGCATCAGCTGAAGCATCTGCGGAATAAACTTCTTCGCCAGATGTTCCAGTCTGCTCGCAACAAATCCCGCCAGTACAATCGGAAGGAAGGTACTTGCGTAAGTCGCGTTTGCCACCGGAATTCCAAGAAAAGTAATTCCACCCTCAGCTGCCACCGCGCTTACCAGATTCGGATAAACAAGCGCAGCACCTACAGCCGCCGTTACATAAGGATTGCAGTCAAATACTTTTCCGCAGGAAAATCCAACCACGATCGGCAGGAAATAGAAGATTGCGTCTGCTGCGGCATAGAGTACAAGGTATGTACCATCCGTACTTGTCAATACACCTGCTGTTGTCAGAATTACGAGAATTCCCTTAATAATACCTCCGGCGATCATCGGTCCGATCATCGGCATGATACATCCGGAAATCGTCTTGAAGAAGCGGTTGAAAAGACTGTCCTTTTTCACAATCCTGTAATCGTCCTTGTTCACTGTCCCCTCAGTCTGGCCGATCTCTTTCTGGACAAATTTCACCACTTCGTTTACATGTGTTCCAATGATGACCTGGTACTGTCCGCCCTGGTTCATAACACCCTTCACATCTTTAATCGCAGTCACCTGATCCTTATCCGGAATGGTGTCATCCTTCAGCACAAAACGCAGTCTTGTCATGCAGTTTGAGACACTGATGATATTTTCTTTTCCGCCTACAGCAGCAACGACATCTTTTGCCAGCTGCGTGTAATCCGCTTTAGCCATTTTACTTTCCTCCTTAGATAAATACATGAGAATCCTGTTTTGCAAAACATCTTTAATATTTACTATGGTGTTATTATAGCCCTGGATTTCCCGTGATAAAATAACAGAATCATCAGAATCCATTGACCATTTCCACACAATCTGTTATATTCAGTAAAACTGGTATTCCTGGAATGAGGAGGTATTTGCGCACATGAATCTGAAAACTTTGGACTGCTTTCTGACACAGCTCTCGCCGAACGAACAGAAGTACAAATCCGGTTATGTCCACAACTGGGATAGTCTTGAAAAAGTCATGCTGGACGGACGTGAAGTGGGCATCATCCGCTTAGCCCCAACTTCCCGAAGCGGATCTGATTATGATTATCTGGATTACTTTGCAGACTCCATGTCCCAGGACGACTCCGGTCTCCCATCCGCGCAGCCCCGCATCACGATCAAGCGGAATTCCCGGTTCAATCCGGTACCGGAACACATTCATTCCCATATAGAAATCAACTATGTCTATTCCGGGACCTGTCCCCAGGTGATCGCCGGCACTCCCGTTACCCTTGAGAAGAACCAGGTACTTCTGATCGACACCAACTGTCCGCACTCTATTCCCGCACTCGGTGAAAATGATATCATGATCAGCCTGATCATCCAGAAAGAATATCTGCGGGGCCACATTTTCTCCCAGTTTTCCAAGGACAGCATTCTGTCGCATTTTTTCATCAATGCCATCAACGAACAGACAAACCATGACCACTACCTTTTATTTCACTCGGAAAACGACCGGAGGATCCCGCTTTTCTTCCGCGAGCTTTTCTGCGAATGCTATGATCCGTCCATCAATTCGTCCGACATTATCATGCACCTTTTCTATGCGATCATGGCAGAACTGATCAATGTCTACGAGAATGACCTCACAAAGGAAACGCCATTTGCCGAGCAGGCCCCCATCATTCCGATGATCCGCTATATTGAGAAAAATTTCCGCACCTGCACCCAGGAGTCCGTGGCGGAATTCTTCCATATCAGCGCCAACTATGTATCCACTCTCCTCAAGAAAAACACCGGAATGACCTATATCCAGCTGATCCAGGCAAAGAAACTGAAATACGCGGCTGACCTGCTCCTGAATACAAACCTGCCCGTCACTGAAACAGCCAATCTGGCAGGTTATGAAAATGTCAGCTTCTTTTATAAGAAGTTTCAGGCAAGATTCGGCTGCTCTCCGAAGGAATACAGGGAAAAAGCCTACTCTTCCCCCAGATTCATCCAGTAAACCTCTTCGTATTCCATTCTCTTTTACCTCCGCATGTCAGTCAACATGTTTTTCCTTGAAATACCAGTTCTGCTGATGTATAATTTTATTAAATATTTACTAATTAAGGAGTTAATTATGAGCAGTGATTTGAGAGAACAGTTTTTTACATCTATCGTCCATTTCCGGAAACTGGAGGCCACACTTTCCTCCGAATGCGAGATGCAGATGAATGAAATGGCAATCCTCCACAGCATCGCAGGAACATGCTGCCGGGAATGCCCGTGCATGAATCTCGATGTACCGAAGATACAGCAAAAACTCCATATCTCAAAGCCTGCCATCTCTTACATATTAAACACACTGGAAAAGAAGAACTACATCACCCGCGAAATTGATCCGAAAGACCGCCGCAAGGTATCCATCAGCGCCACGCCGGAAGGCCGCGCGGCAGCCGAGCAGTCCATGAAAAAATACGATGAAATATGGGATGAGATTCTCGAACGCTTTGGAGAAGATAATATGAAAAACCTCATAGAGCTGATACAGAGCCTTGATGAACTGTATGCGGCGATGGGTAAGAAGTGAAATCTGAGTTTCTCAAGCAGAAAACTCAGGCAGAACAAGTCCGAAATCCGCAGGAGATAATTTTTGAAAACGTATTCTGCGGGAAGGGGTATTGGATTTGGCGACTTCGGAATGGAGTTAAAAAACTTGGGATCTGGCGCAATGACGTTAACAGGGCAGATGGGATTGTCTGAGTGCAACGAGTTGCCCATCTGCCCTGTTGTTTTTAGTC
>DXGZ01000131.1 GCA_019113645.1 Candidatus Mediterraneibacter vanvlietii
ACAATGAGATTGTTTGAGCCGCAGGCGAGTTGCTCATTGTCAGTCCTGCTTTTTGTCCATGCCCGGAGCCGTTAGTTTTCCTTATTGCCCGGAGCGGAAGCTGAACACAGTCTCCCTCCCGGCAGAATACGGTCTGCATATGCTCCTGCTTTCGTCCGATTTGAAACCGGTAATTATTGAACTAAATAGCGGTTTTGATTGATAAATCCCGAATTCTGATGTTAAAATGGAAGAAACAGCAGCAGGGTATTCTATCAGTTGTGGCAGAAAGGATATGACAGTATGGAAAAAGTAGGAGTAAGTCAGGAGGAAAAACAGCTTTCTTATTATAAGTATTTTGAGCAGGATCTGGCACCGATTCCCATTGAAAAGCTCACCGTCCTTGCGGAGGGAGCTCAGGAAGAGAAAAAAGCGGTTCCGTTTGAACAGAAAGACCTGTTTCTTGCAGGGCGGGATGAGGAGTACTGCCAGACCGGATACGGTGTGATGGATGACGGCACAGGATTTGTCTGTAATACGACTTATATGCCGGGCGTAACAGGGGAAATGCTAGACTGGTGGTTTCCGTGGCACAGTGTGGGATCTGACCTGAGATATAAGATCTGGGATCCGGAAGATCACTATTTCGCGCGGGCGGACCGGGCGGATTATGTGTGCGACCCGGACGTACCCATGAATCAGAAGACCTGGGGCGTCAATCATTATATTATGGAAGATGTTGGAACGGGTCCTGAATTTTTAAAGCTCTGTTTCAAAAATCCGGCAGATTACGGATATGATACATCCATTATCGGGACGGAAAAATGTCAGTCTATGGTCTGTGCCATTGGGGAGAGTTCCTGTGCGGCGGCGATGACCCACAAGTGGTATCCATATAAAGACGGCGTGATGTTCTGCTCAAGGTTCTGGATTGGATTCGGCGTTGTGGACGGCAAGATTGTGAAAACACTTCCGGAAGGTGTGCGGATACCGGAGGTAGTCCCCAAGGGACTGTTCGCGCATAATATTAAGGAGTTCTCGAATCTGGCCGCAATTCTTCCGCAGGTTTATGAAGAAAACAAAGGTCCGCTGTAATCGGTTGACAAAAGGAGCGGACTGAGTATATCATAAGTTACAGTGTACATAGGATAAAATGATGCCGGTGCACGGGAGAGCATAGTTCTCCGTGTGCCGGCATCTGTGATTTCCAGGATCGATCAGTCTGAGGGAATACGGACTGAGACAGGCTGCTGCGTGGAAAACGAGAGGAGAGATACCATGAAAAGATCAGATGTTTTGAAAAGAATGCAGATGAAACTTCCGATGTATAAGCAGCTTCGGGTTATTATATCCAGTGATGTGAAAAACGAGGCAGATGATCAGTTCGCTATCATACATCAGCTGATTACTCCGATGTTTGATGTGCGGGGGATTGTTGCCGCCCATTATGAGAGCAAAGATCCGGGTTCGCATACAACAATGGAGAAAAGTTATCAGGAACTTGAAAAATTGATGTCTGCTGTGGAGATGGAAGACGTACCGATATTCCGCGGTGCGGATGCGCCTCTTCGAGATGAAAAAGATACAGCGGAGAGCGACGGCATCCGGTTTATTATAGAAGAAGCTCTTCGGGAAGATCCGCGTCCTCTTTATATCACTGCGCAGGGAGCGCTGACGGATGTTGCGGCTGCCCTGAATCAGTGCCCGCAGATAGCCGGACGGATGACAGTTGTGTGGATTGGCGGAGGGGCCTACCCTCAGGGCGGCAGGGAGTTCAATCTGAAACAGGATATAATGGCGGCAAGGGCAGTTTTTGCCTCTCAGGCTGCTTTGTGGCAGATTCCTTCACTGGCTTACAGCGCGGTAGAGGTGACCATGGCAGAACTGGCTTATAAAGTGCGCCCATGCGGGGCTCCCGGACGTTATCTTTATGATGAGATCGAGGAATACAACTTCGAAAGCGATGAACCGTATGAACTCCGGAAAGGGGAAAACTGGTGTCTGGGTGATTCACCGGTTGCAGCGGTTCTGCTTCAGTGCGGATGGCGGAAGAATTATCACTGGGAGAAAGCGCCCTATATTGAGGCTGATATGACATATTCTCCAGATCCTGCGGGGAAGGAGATTCGTGTTTACGATTATATAGATGTCAGGATGCTGATGGAAGATTTTTATGCAAAGCTGGCCATGTGTTATGGAAGATGAACCGGTATATCATGAAAGACAGGATCATCTTTTGCAGTAAAAAACGGATGGCGGCGGACAGAATTAAAAACAGAACGTAAGGAGAAAGAAAATGGCTGTTTTTCGCGCAGTTTACAATTTATTATGGGGAGATCTGATTACGGTTCCGCTGCCGGGAGGAAGCTCTCTCGGACTGTCCCTGCTGGTACTTATTCTGGTACCCGCAGGAATCTATTTTACCATAAGGACCAGATTTCTTCCGTTTCGTCTCTTCCCGGAGATGATCAAGGTGACGCTGGAGAATAATAGAAAATCCGATCGGGACGGTATTTCAGGCGTACAGGCGTTGATCGTGTCCACGGCATGCAGAGTTGGTATGGGCAATCTCGTTGGCGTGGTTGCCGCAATCTCAGCGGGAGGAGCCGGGGCAGTGTTCTGGATGTGGGTGATTGCCCTGGTGGGATCATCTACCGCATTCATCGAGGCAACGCTGGCTCAGCTCTATAAAGAGAAAGATCCGCTGTACGGAGGATACAGGGGGGGGCCGGCATACTATATACACCATCTTTTCATAAAAGAAGGAAGCAAAAGAAAACATTCCATTATGGCAGTGCTGTTCGCGCTGTCCGGTCTGATCTGCTGGTGCGGAATCAGCCAGGTGACAGCAAACTCTATTTCATCATCCTTTGAAAATGCGTTTCAGATACCGCCGCTTTACTCAACCATAGCGCTTGTGGCGATTGCAGCTGTGATTGTGCTTCGGAAAAACGCAACGGTAAAAGTGCTTGATATTATTGTGCCGATTATGTCGGCATGCTATTTCTTCATCACGATATTTATCATTGTGAAAAATGCCGGACAGCTTCCGGCAGTGTTTGAGCGGATCTTCGCGGAGGCGTTCGGTTTCCGCCAGGTAGTGGGAGGGGGAATCGGAGCCGTCATCATGAACGGCGCGAAGAGAGGTCTGTTCTCCAATGAGGCAGGCTCCGGTTCAGCGCCCTGTGCAGCGGCAGCGTCTGATATCAACCATCCGGCGAAAGCAGGACTGCTCCAGGCCCTGGGCGTATTTATCGATACACTGGTGATCTGCAGCTGTTCTGCCATGATTATGCTTCTGACACCAGTAGAGATGACGAGCGGACTGGAAGGAATGGATCTCCTTCAGACAGCCATTCAGTACCATCTCGGCGAGTTCGGAGTGATCTTCATCGCCGTGATCCTGTGGCTGTTCAGTTTCTCCACGTTCCTTGGAATCCTGTTCTACGCCAGATCCAATGTGGCGTACCTGTTCGGAGATAACTGGATCTCCCAGACACTTTACAAGATTCTTGCGCTCGTCATGCTTTTCGTGGGCGGACTGGCAGCGTATCAGTTTGTCTGGGATCTGGGAGATGTGGGCGTCGGTCTGATGACCGTGTTCAATATGATAGCCCTGATTCCGCTCGCACCGAAGGCACTGGCATCGCTGCGGGATTATGAGACGAATGAGATGGGAAAAAGAAAATGATAAACTCAGAGTTTACAGATCTCCTCCCACGCCTCAGCATCGAATTCCCGATTTTTATAATAATACTTCTTATCTTCTTCCGTAATCTGCTTGACCACCCTGCACGGATTCCCGGCAGCTACCACCCAGTCCGGGATATCTTTGGTAACCACGCTTCCGGCGCCGATTACCGTATTGCTTCCGATATGAACGCCCGGCAGGATGACGGTATTTCCGCCGATCCACACATTATCTCCGATGGTTACGCTGATCCCGTACTCATAGAGTGAGTTCCGGGAGACGGGATGGATGGGATGTCCTGCCGTATAGATGGATACGTTCGGCGCGAACTGGCAGTTGTTCCCGATCTTTACTTTTGCCACGTCAATGATAGTACAGTTGTAGTTGGCGAAGAAGTTCTTTCCGACTTCGATATGTGTGCCGTAATCGCAGTAAAACGGCGGGTTAATAAAAGCGTTTTCGGATTTCCCCAGCAGTTCTTCCACAATTTTCCCGATTGAGTCAAAATCTGAGCGGTCCACAGTGTTCAAACGCTGTAAGATTCTGCGGCATACCTTCTGCTCTTCCATGACAGACTCGTCTGAGATGTAAGGAAGTTCTTTGTCCCGTCTTTCGATATTGTTCATATCCTGTTGCCTCCTCCTCTGGCGTCAGCTCTCTTTTATGCCGCAGGGGACGGATTCTTTCCGTCCCCTGCGGCAGTTTGTATTCGGCTGACAGCCTGTGTTTATTTTTTCAGTGTTCTGCAGTTCTTTTTCAGGTCATAGTCTTTGTGTACGCCGTCATCGTCATAAAGGACGTATTCGGCTCCTTCATATCCTATAATCTGCAGGTGCTCTGAGTCAACAGCGGCAACGTATTCAGCGGCTTTTGCGACCGGAATACATTTTCCGCAGCGGATGAAAAGAGGTACTTCATTGAGCGCAATATCAACGTAGTGAACGCCTTTTTCGAGAAGTTCCTCGTAAATGGATCCATCCGGCATAAATTTTACAAACTTCATTTCTTCCGGAAGATATACGTAGCGGCCTTTTCCATTCTGTTCGTATACAGGAGCGATCATGATTTCGTTTCCGAGCATGAGCTGGTCCTCAATGCGGGATGCCATTTCATCGTCCGGATAGACAAAGGCAAGCGGTTTGAAATACATGTCATCTGTCAGCGCGGCTTTCATGAATTCGCTGTAAAGATATGGAAGGAGGCGGTATCTTACCCCAAGTACGTGGCGGAAATCATCCATTTTTTCAAAACGGTAACATTCCTGTTCTCTGGTTCCCTGTGCGGAGTGATTTCTCATCAGCGGTGTAAATACTCCGAGTGCCAGGAAACGGAGGAGGAGATCACGGGTTGTGTCTGACCCGAATCCGCCCAGATCAGCGCCTGTATAGAGAAATCCGCACATGTTCAAAGAAGGCATCATTTTCAGGTTAAGGAGGATATGGGACCACCAGGAGTGGTTGTCTCCTGTCCATATGCCGCCATAACGATGCATTCCTATGTAGGAAGAACGAGAGAACATAAGAAATCTTTTATCAGGGTCAATTCGTTCAAAAGCCTCTCCGGCTGCACGTGTCATATTAAATCCATACAGATTATGAACCGAATCGTGGCATACTTTTTCACCGTTGACAGTGTGATAGAAGTTGCGATAGTCATTCCGGCTGTTGGAAAGACCGGTCAGTTTCTCTCTCAGCTCCCCGACTCCCACAGATTCTTCGGGATCATCGGCAAAACGGCGGGCGAGTTCCTTCGCTTCAGCAAGACCTTCACGGGAATAGAAGATTGCCGGTTCATTCATGTCGTTCCAGAATCCTTCGATGCCCTGATCTGTGAGAAAACGGTATTTATCTCCGAACCATTTCCGTGCTTCCGGGTTAAGTACATCGGGAAAATGTGTATCTCCCGGCCAAACCGCTCCCACAAAATCGCTTCCGTCCGCTCTTTTGCAGAAGTAATTGTCAGCGATACCTTCTTCACAGACGTCATAGCCGTCCTCGATTTTAACACCGGCATCAATGATGGGAATAAGTCGGATATGATTGTCCTTCATATCCTGAACAAATTCCGGAAAATGGTCAAACCCTTCATTCAGTGTAAAGTCCTTGTAGTGATCCATATAGTCGATATCCATATAGATCATATCAAGAGGAAGATGATTATCACGGTAATTTCTGGCAACGTTTTCGAAGTCTTCCTTTGTTTTGTATCCCCAGCGGCTCTGACCGAAACCAAAAGCGAATTTCGGAGGGATATAGCTGCGTCCGATTATGCTGCGGAACTGCTTTACGATATCATAAGGAGTATCGCCGTCAATCACATACAGATCCAGATCAGCATTGCCGCATGATACAGTCAGAGTATCTGTGCGTGTGTAGCCGATGTCGAAGGTTAATTCTCCGGGATAGTCAAAGAACAGTCCAAAAGACTGCTTTCCGGATATGATGATGAAATTATGCGCTCCGTAGAGGGAATGTTTATCCTCTGTGTGATCAGGATCATCAGCACAGTAACTGATATAGCAGTACCCTCTTTTATTGATTCCCCGGCTGGATTCACCCAGTCCGTAGACGATATCATTTTCATCCATTTTATAAGTAAAACAGAATCCGTTTTCTGTTTCTGTTTTCCCGTATAAGGGGGCGCCGTTTTCGGCAGAAAATTCTTTTACCACCGCGTCTGTATGAAACGGTTTTCCGTATTTGTATTTCCGAATCATGAAAAATCCTCCTTTTCGTTCTTTGATAATTGCATTATAATGCCGTGATATATAAAAATCTTGTATTATTCTGCATAATTATGGCACAATCCTGCTGATTAAGAAAAACTCAAGAAATCAGAAAGAAAGGATTAAACAAAGGGTAAGGAAGGCTTAAAGCATTCCGGGCGCTCTGCGGTTATAATTAGCATCGAACAGAAAAAGACACACAGCAGGAACCGGCAGGAATCTGAAACGAACAGTACACTGCGGATGAGTTCCTGGATTATGGAAGGGAGAAAGATTAGATGCAGAAAGAGAGAAAAAAGATAGCGATTTTATTCGGAGGATGTTCAACAGAGTATGAAGTGTCGCTTCAGTCCGCTTATTCCGTCATCGAGCACCTGGATACGGAGAAATATGAGCCAGTGATGATCGGCCTGGAGAGAGTGACCGGAAAATGGTACCTGTACCGGGGAGGCATTGATCAGATACCAGAGGACAAATGGATGGAACAGGAGTGTGTGCCGGTATTTCCTTCCGCGGACCGCACTGTGCATGGAATCTGTTATCTGGAAGGAGACGCGGTTCGGACGATTTCGCTGGACGCCGCGCTGCCGGTGCTGCACGGGAAGAACGGGGAGGACGGAACGGTTCAGGGAGTCTTCGAGCTTGCCGGTGTCCCGGTCATTGGATGCGGAGTGTTGTCGTCAGCACTGTGTATGGACAAGGAGATTTCCCACCGTATTGTATCGGATGCGGGGATAAAGACCGCCAGATCTGTGCTGCTTGAGGAAAACGTTTCAGAAAACGAGGTGAAGAAAGCTGCCATGGAACTCGGCTATCCGGTGTTCGTAAAGCCCGACCGGGCGGGATCTTCTTTTGGAATCACGAAAGTAACTGACGAGGAGCATCTAATGGAGGCTGTGGAGAATGCGTTTCTTCATGATTCCATTGTGATCCTGGAGGAGACGGTTCCCGGTTTTGAGGTTGGCTGTGCGGTTCTCGGCTGTGATGAACTCACGGTCGGGGAGATCGATGAGATCGAGCTGTCCGACGGATTCTTCGACTACACGGAGAAATACACGCTCAAGACGTCGAAGATCCATGTTCCGGCGAGAATCAGCAGGGAGAAATCAGAAGAGCTCAAAGAAACGGCGAAGAAGATATACCGGCTGCTCCAGTGCTCTCATTTCGCGCGGGTAGATATGTTCCTGACCCCGGATGGCGATATCTATTTCAATGAGGTAAATACAATTCCCGGTTTCACCGTGCACAGCCGTTATCCAAACATGCTTAAGGCAGCGGGCATTCCCTTTGGGGAAGTGATCAGCCGGCTGATCGAGATGGGCAGCGGACAGGAAAAGTAAGAAATGACAGTGCCGGATACAGGCAGACAGGAGCCGGGCGTCCGGCAGAGATAAGGAGGGAGAAACAGATGGCAGGATTTACATTTACAAAGGAAGATTCCCATACCGGAAGCCTGATTCTGGTATCCCCGGGATTTTCCCTTATGAAAATACCTGATGAGAGCAGGATGGCGCCGGCAGTGCCGGATCAGCCGGGCGTTCTTATGGACACAACAGCGGGGCTGCACCTGACAGAACTTCTGAACCATATTCGTTCCGGAAGGAAGATCACGGCGGTGAGCGGATTCCGCACACAGGAGGAACAGGAGCAGATCTGGAACGACAGTTTAAGAGAGAACGGACTGGAATTTACCCGGCAGTATGTGGCTGTCCCTGGGCACAGCGAGCACCAGACCGGGCTCGCCATTGATCTTGGTGAGAATAAGGAGCCGGTTGACTTCATCCGCCCGGCATTCCCCAGGTCGGGAATCTGTGAGCAGTTCCGGCAGGAAGCTCCGAAGTTCGGATTCATAGAGCGGTATCGGAAAGGGAAGGAGCCGGTAACCGGAATCAGCGAGGAACCGTGGCATTTCCGATATGTGGGATACCCTCATTCCGCAATCATGGCTGAGCGGAATCTGACGCTTGAAGAATACATTTCCTTCCTCAAAAGCACTACGGATCAGGAGCGTCCCTTCTATTATAATTGCGGCGCGAAAGAGATGATGATCTTCTATGTACCGGTGGACGAGCGGGCGGACATTAAGCTGCCCAAAGGGATGACGTGCCGGTTTTCAGGAACCAATGAGGGCGGAGTTGTCGTGACAGCCGAGCATAACAGGCAAAATGGAGATGGAGAACAGAGATGAGGAAGAGAGAATATCCGGGCGTTGATCTGTTCCGGATGGCAGCTGCCGTGATGGTAATCGCCATCCACACGGCGTCGCTCTCCGTGTGGAACGATACGGCTGATTTCATGATTACGTATTGTCTCGGCCGTGTCGCCGTGCCGTTTTTCTTCATGGTGACCGGGTTCTTTGTCCTGGGACCTTATCTGGCGGAGCAGGCGGGAAAGAAGCGCGCGGCCAAAAGTATCAGTGCCGCCGGAGCCAAAAGCAGCACATCCCGCAGCAGCGCGCGGCTCGCCAGATTCTTCCGGAAGAATATCCTGATCTATCTGGGAGTTACACTTCTGTATCTTCCGCTCGCCGTTTATTCCGGGAATCTTCCGCACAGCATCGGCGAGGCGCTGAAGATGCTGGTGTTTGACGGTACATTTTATCATCTCTGGTACTTCCCGGCAGTGCTTCTCGGACTTGCGCTGACAGCAGGTATTTCAAAACTGTCCGTGAAAGCGGCAGCTGTCCTGTCGGTGACTGCCTATGTGATCGGAGTGTCTGGCGACAGCTGGTACGGACTTGCTGAAAGGATACCGTTTCTGGACACTGTATACCAGGGCATATTTGAATTCACCAGTTACACGCGAAACGGCATATTTTTCGCACCGCTGTTCCTGATGCTCGGGGCGGCAGTATCCCGGGTCAGAATATCCAGATCAGCCTGCCGCCTGGGATGCGCGGTCTCTGTGCTGATTCTGCTGCTGGAAGGTTACTTCACATATACAAGTCACATTCAGAGGCATAACAGTATGTATTTTGCCCTTCCCTTTGTCATGTTTTTCCTGTTCAGGATTCTGCTAGACGTGCGGGGAAAATCGCCGGGAGGGGTACGGGACTGCTCCATGCTGATTTATATTCTGCATCCTGCCGTGATTGTGGCGGTGCGCGGTGCAGCGGATGTGACGCATACAACGAAATGGCTGGTGGACAATACGCTGATTGAGTTCGCGGCAGTCAGCCTTGCCGCATGGATTCTTTCTTATATTATACAGAAGATATGGCGCGGGCACACGGTCAGAAGCCGGATGGCGCGCGCCGGATCAGGGAAAGGTGGGAGATAAATGTATCAGAAGAGCCGTGCGTGGATTGAACTGGATTTTAATCATCTCAGAAATAATGTTCTGGAGTTTCAGAAAATACTTCCCGCAGAGTGTGAACTCATGCCCGCGGTGAAAGCGGATGCATACGGGCACGGGGCGGTTCCGGTGTGCACTGCGCTGCAGGATATGGGAATCCGGAATTTCTGCGTTGCGTCCGCGGAGGAGGGTGCAGAGCTCAGGCAGGCCGGCATCCGGGGAGAGATCCTGGTTCTGGGGTACACCCATCCGGAGCTGTTCGGGGGTCTGCTGGAATACGGACTTACCCAGACCGTGATCGACCTGGAGTATGCCCGGCTGCTGGATCAGTTCGGGAGAGAGCGGCGCCGCCATGTCGCGGCCCACGTCAGCGTAGATACCGGGATGCACCGGCTGGGAGAGCGGAGCACGGACGTGGAACGCATCCTTGATATATGGAAGCAGGATAACCTGGATATTACAGGCGTCTTCTCCCATCTGTGTGTATCAGACGGGAATTCGGAAGCGGACAGAAGATTCACCACAGAGCAGATCAGGAAATATGAGACACTGATCGCCGCGCTGCATCGCGCGGGAATCAGCGGGTTTAAGACCCATCTTCAGGGGAGTTACGGGATACTGAATTATCCAGAACTGAAGTATGACTATGCGCGCCCGGGGATCGCCCTCTATGGTGTGCTCAGCAGCACAGGTGATTCTGTCCGGAGCGGCGTGGACCTGCAGCCCGTGCTCTCTCTGAAAGCGAGGATAGAGTGCGTGCACCGCCTACACGCCGGGGAGGCTCTCGGATACGGGCTCACCTACACGGCAGAGCGGGAAATGAAAACAGCCGTGATCTCGGTGGGATACGCAGACGGAATCCCGCGCCGGCTCTCCAACAGAGGGTATGCGCTTGTTAATGGGAAGAAGGCTCCCGTGATCGGGAGAATCTGTATGGATCAGATGTTCCTGGATGTGACAGAGATTCCGGATGCAGCGCCGGGGGATGAGGCGGTGCTGATCGGAAGATCAGGGAAAGAACAGATATCAGCGCCGCAGGTCGCCGTGTGGACGGATACGATATCAAATGAACTCCTGAGCCGTCTCGGGGCGAGGCTTCAGCGTGTCGCCCCGCAGAAAAGATGCTGAAATGAAAAACAGGGGAGTATTATACTCCCCTGTGGAACAGCCAGAAAGAATAGACAGCAGGGATACCGGCAGAGAGAACAATGACAGCGGTGAAAATCACCCAGAACATTGTACTGTTGCCTGCCAGTTCTCCGAAAAAACCGCTTACGATCATCACAATGCCGCTTGCGATAAAGAGCTTTCCGCCAAGCCTGTGGGTCCGATTCCAGTTCTCCTGACTGTTGAGCGTCCACGGAAGCTTGATCCCTACTGTGTAATTCTGCTGGAGCTTTGGCATATAATTGCCAAGCGCGATGAATACGACTCCAATCAGCACGAAGGCGATCACCGAGACATTGACGTCGCTTCCCATCGCTGCAAGATATGTGATGCCGTTTGTCACAAGCGACACAATCGGGATGATCCAGAATATCAGCAGCATTGGTTTCCGGTGAATGTTTTTGCGTTTCGGATCATTGAGCGTAATCACGCATGTGAATACATGGATAGCCGCCAGCAGGCAGGGCAGCCCGAATACAGCGAAAGTCTTGCCGGACCATCCGTTTGCCTGGCCGTCAGCGCCCCAGTGTGTGGCAATCTGATCCGGAAGCTGATTCCAGAGGATCAGCCCTGCTATAATAGGAAGAAGTGTAATTAAAGTTGTGATAATCAATAGTTTTCTATATTCCTTCATTCTGAAACATCTCCTTTCAGATCGGACAGCCATACCATAATTTCTTCTACGACTGTCAGATTTAATTCATAAAAAATAAAATTTTTTTCACGCGTTTCGCGTACCAGATCCGCTTTTTTAAGAATTTTCAGATGATAGGAGACTGTTGCCTGAGTCATATCAAAGTGACCGGCAATCTCGCCGGCAGAAAGCCTCCCGTTTTTTAACAGAACCAGTATTTCTCTCCGGACCGGATCTGACAATGCTTTAAAAGTTTCTGCAAAGCTCAATCAGCCACTTCCTTTCCTTCATGTACCTCCTTTGACAACAGATTCAGAAAGCATCGATGCAGTGTTTACATATAAACACTTTGTATTTAGAAATATTTCTAAATACTTTATAGCACTGAGACATTGCAAAGTCAACATGTGAAATCTAAATAATATGAAATCTTAATAACGGAAGTTTATTGACATGGAAAAAGGTTGCGCATACAATAGTTGTATCTACAACTATAACGAGTGAATGAAAGGAAGATTGCTCATGCTTCGCCGTATTTTTTCCTATTCCGGACAGTATAAAAAATATCTTGTGCTGGCAGCACTGTGCATTACATGCGAGTCGCTGTTTGAACTGCTGATTCCGCTTATCATGGCTGATATCGTGGATGTCGGGGTGGCATCCGGTGATACGGCCTATATCTTTCAAAAAGGAGGCTGGATGCTGGTCTGCGCGGCGGCAGCCCTGATCCTTGGGATCGGCAGCGCCCGGTTTTCTGCCACAGCAGGGCAGGGACTCGGAGCTAATCTGAGGGAGGCTGAGTATGCCCGACTGCAGCAGTTCTCATTTGCGAATGTGGACCACTTCCAGATTTCATCGCTTATTACCCGGATGACAAGTGATGTGACGAATATCCAGAACAGCATATCAAGCGGGATGCGGCCGGCATGCAGGGGACCTGTCATGCTGGTGGCTGCCACAGGAGTCGCATTTTCCATCAATGGAAACCTGGCCCTTGTGTTTCTTGTTGCCCTGCCGACCCTGGCGCTCTGTCTGGGACTGATTATCAAAAACGTGCGTCCGCTCTATACAAAAATGCAGGGCGCCATTGATCTTGTGAACCGCATTATACAGGAGAATCTGACGGCAGTACGCGTGGTGAAGGCCTATGTCCGCGGGACATACGAGATCGGGAAATTCAATGAGGTCAATACGAACCTGCAGACCCAGTCCGAACGCGCGTTTAAGCTCGCCATGACGAACATGGCGGCCATGCAGTTTGTCATGTATGGAACCATCATCAGCATTCTGTGGTTCGGAGGCGGAATGATTCAGGTCGGAACCATGCAGGTCGGCGAGCTGACCGGGTTTTTAAGCTACGTGCTCCAGATTCTGAATTCGCTTATGATGATTTCCAATATTTTCCTGATGCTGACAAGGTCACTGGCCTCCGGAAAACGAATCATCGAAGTGCTGGATGAGGAGATTGACATTACAGAAGAAGATGCGGAGAATATCGAGGTAAAGAGCGGAGAGATTGAATTCCGTCATGTATATTTTAAATATAAGAAAGAAGCCAGGGAGTATGTTCTTTCAGATATTAATCTGCATATCGGCGCAGGGCAGACCGTGGGCATAGTCGGGCAGACCGGTTCCGCCAAGACGACCCTGGTTCAGCTGATTCCAAGACTGTATGACATCTCATCCGGCGAACTTCTGATTGACGGGGTACCGGTGAAAAAATATCCTCTGAAACATCTGAGAGATTCCATTGCCATGGTGCTTCAGAAAAATACACTGTTTTCAGGGACGCTCCGGGAAAATCTGCTCTGGGGTGACAAAGATGCCTCTCAGGAAGAGATTGAGGAGGCATGCCGGATCGCCGGAGCGGATGAGTTTATCGGCAGACTGGAGAAAGGATATGATACGGAGATGGGACAGGGCGGCGTGAATGTATCAGGAGGACAGAAGCAGAGACTGTGCATAGCCCGTGCCATACTGAAGAAACCAAAGGTGCTGATTCTTGATGATTCCACCAGTGCCGTGGATACCGCGACAGAGACGGGAATCCGGCAGCAGCTTGCGGAAAAACTGCCTCATATGACGAAGATTATCATAGCTCAGCGAATCTCTTCTGTGTGTCACGCAGATCAGATCGTAGTACTGGAAGATGGCAGAATCAGAGGGATTGGCACGCATGAAGAGCTGCTTGCGGATAATCAGATCTATCAGGAGATCTACGATTCCCAGAAGGAAGGAGCTGATCTGTAATGGCAAAATATACGGGATATAAACGGCCGAAAAATACAGGAAAAACACTGGCAGAACTGTTTCACTATATGGGATATTACAGATGGATGCTTCTGGTTGTGGCAGTGCTTGTACTGATCAGTACCGGAGCGAGTGTGGCGGGAACCTATCTGTTGAAGCCCGTGATCAATGATTTCATTCTGCCGGGGGATATCAGTGGCCTGATTCTGGCGCTGGCAGGTATGGGAATCATGTATCTGTGCGGTGCGTTGTCTACTTTCGGATACAACCGGCTTATGGTAAAGACATCACAGAAGGTTGTAGGGGATATCCGGCGGGATCTGTTCGCGCATGTACAGCGCCTTCCGCTGAATTACTTTGACACACATACTCATGGAGAAATGATGAGCAGGTTCACCAATGATGTTGATACCATACAGGAAGCCCTGAACAACAGTTTCACCATGGTGATACAAAGTTCCCTTACACTGGCAGGCACGGTTGTCATGCTTCTGGTGCTGAATGTGAATATGGCACTGATTGTGATTGTGTTTCTGTGCATCATGTTCGGGTTTATCAAATGGAATGGAAAGCGGAGCAAGATGTATTTTGACCGGCAGCAGGAATATCTGGCAGGCATTAACGGATTTGCAGAGGAAATGGTTGCCGGACAGAAAGTCGAGAAGATTTTCAATCATGAGGAAGAGGATATGAAAGTATTCCGGAAGAAAAACGAAGATCTGAGAATCGCGTCTACCAGGGCGCTGGCTTATTCTTCCATGATGGTTCCGAGTATTGTCAGTTTGTCTTATGGCTGTTATGCGGTTTCCGCCTGTGCCGGCGGACTGCTCGCTATTGCGGGCATGATGGACCTGGGAAGTCTGGCCGCGTACCTGGTCTATGTCAGACAGAGCGCCATGCCGCTGAACCAGTTCACCCAGCAGGTCAATTTTATTTTGTCTGCTCTGGCGGGAGCGGAGCGGATTTTTGAAATGATGCATGAGGAGCCGGAGGTGGATGAGGGAACGGTTACGCTGGTACAGACAGGAGAAGCAGGGAGAGAATATGCCTGGAAAGATCAGGAAGGCGTGCTGACCCCGTTAAGAGGGGATGTACGTTTTGAAGATGTAGTGTTTGGCTATGTACCCCGGAAAAAAGTGCTCTCAGGCATCAGTCTTTATGCGAAGCCGGGACAGAAGATCGCGTTTGTAGGTTCTACAGGAGCCGGAAAGACGACGATTATCAATCTGATAAACCGTTTTTATGAAATACAGAGCGGAAGAATCCTGTATGACGGCATAGATATCCGTAAGATACGAAAGGATGATCTGAGAAAATCCCTGGCCATGGTAATTCAGGATACCCACCTGTTTACCGGGACTATTATGGACAATATCCGGTACGGCCGCCTGGATGCTTCGGATGAGGAAGTGGTGGAGGCCGCGAAGCTGGCAAATGCTGATTCCTTTATCCGCAGACTGCCGGATGGATATCAGACCATGCTCTACAGTGACGGCAGCAATCTTTCTCAGGGCCAGCGGCAGCTTCTGGCGATTGCCCGGGCGGCGGTGGCAAAGCCCCCGGTGCTTATTCTTGACGAGGCAACGTCCTCTATTGATACCAGGACAGAGCGTCTGATTGAAAAAGGCATGGATGCGATCATGGAGGGACGGACGGTTTTTGTAATCGCGCACAGGCTCTCAACAGTCCGAAACTCAAAAGCGATTATGGTGCTGGAGCATGGACGTATCATAGAGAGGGGAAGCCACGAAGAACTGCTGGAACAGAGGGGAAGATACTATCAGCTCTATACCGGAATGGATGAACTGGAGTAATAGATTCAGCTGAAAAGGAGAACATGAAATGACTGGAAATAAAGAATTTATGGATACACTGTACAGAATAGAGCTGAAAAAACGGAAGATAGTCCAGAAATTCCTGGTGGAGATCGGCCTGACGCCGGGCCAGGGGCAGGCGAGAATTCTGCGCTATCTCTCCCATCATCCGCATATCACGCAGAAAGAGATCGCGGACGCCTGCATGCTGGACGTAACTACCATGTCCCGGGTGCTGGATAAACTGGAGAAACTGGGGCTGATCATCCGAGAGAGAGATCCTGACTGCCGCAGAGCCTACCAGATCAGTCTGACTGCTGCGGGTCAGGAAAAAGCGGAGCAGATCGAGCAGGCTTTTCAGAAACTTGCGGATCAGATGTGCGAGGGAATATCCGGGGAGAAGATGGGGCTTCTGACCGGAGAGCTTCTCAAAATGGTTGAAAACCTGAATCATGTAGAAATGATAAAAATGAATGAAAGAAAATAAAAAATTTCAAAAAAGCTGATCAAAGTGGAAAAGATTCCTGATTTTCCAATAAAAAATGCAGGAAAGCATTGACGAAACATCATTAATTGTATACAATAGCATTCAGTGACAAAAATAAGAGAAAGAGTGGAGGAGTCCTGCAATGACTGCGTACAAAGATTTAAGTAGAGAAGAGTTATTGGAACTGAAAAGCGGGCTGGAAGCCCAGTTTGAAGAAGTGAAAGCCAAAGGGCTGAAGCTTGATATGTCCCGTGGAAAACCGTCTGCAGAGCAGCTGAACCTGTCTATGGAAATGATGGATGTGCTTCACAGCGGTGTGAATCTGGTCTGTGAAGACGGTGTTGACTGCAGAAATTACGGCGGACTTGACGGAATCGCCGAAGCAAAGCAGCTCCTCGCGGATATGATGGAAGTTCCGAAGGATAACGTTATCATCTTCGGAAATTCCAGCCTGAATGTAATGTATGATACAGTGGCGCGTTCCATGACACACGGTGTTCTTGGAAGCACACCGTGGTGCAAACTGGACAAAGTGAAATTCCTCTGTCCGGTTCCGGGATATGACAGACATTTTGCGATTACAGAGCATTTCGGAATCGAGATGATCAACATTCCGATGACGCCGACAGGACCGGATATGGATCTGGTGGAAAAATACGTGAGTGAAGATCCGGCTGTAAAGGGAATCTGGTGCGTGCCGAAATACTCCAACCCGCAGGGAATCACCTATTCTGACGAGACGGTATACCGCTTCGCAAATCTGAAACCGGCGGCAGAAGACTTCCGTATCTACTGGGATAACGCATACTGTGTTCATCATCTGTATGAAGATAAGCAGGACTACCTCATTGAGATTCTGTCCGAGTGCAAGAAAGCGGGCAACCCGGATATGGTATACAAGTTTTCTTCAACATCCAAGATCAGCTTCCCGGGTTCCGGTATTGCTGCTCTTGCCGCATCTGAGGCTAACTTAAATGAGATCAGAGAGATGATGAAAGTACAGACCATCGGTCATGATAAAGTAAATCAGCTCCGTCATGTACGTTTCTTCAAAGATGTGCACGGAATCGTAGAGCATATGAAGAAACATGCAGATATCATGCGTCCGAAATTCGAGGCTGTTCTCGATGTGCTTGAGAGAGAACTGGGAGGCCTTGAGATCGGTTCCTGGATCAAACCGCTCGGCGGATATTTCATCTCTTTCGATGCCCTGGACGGCTGCGCGAAAGCTATTGTGGCAAAAGCAAAAGAGGCAGGACTTGTGATGACAGGTGCAGGCGCTACTTTCCCGTATGGAAAAGATCCGCACGACAGCAATATCCGTATCGCTCCGTCCTATCCGACACCGGAAGAACTGGCGGTAGCGGCAGATATCTTCGTACTGAGCGTGAAACTTGTCAGCATCGATAAGATTCTTGAGAGTAAATAATCCGTCTTTTTCATATAGACTATAATACGTACCAGGTCTGTATCATAACGCAAAACCGTTCCGCTTTACCTCGACTGTTGGAATGCCTGTAACTCAAAATCAGATCCGCGTGCAAAGGCACTTGGATCTGATTTTTCTAACAGGCAGAACCAACGATTCTCGGAACGCTCTCACTTCATGTTTTGCTTATATGATACAGACCTGGTACTTGTTTTATTCAAGACGGAAAGAACGGATTATACTGAAGAGATTCAAACGGAAAACGGGCTGCCGAACGGCAGCCCTCTTTTCTTGAAGCGGTTTTGTTTTATGGATAGTTAAAAAGCTTGCGTCTGATACAAAACAAGCCGGAGAACCGGTGTCCCTCAAGACCCGTAGAGCAGCGCCGGCACTTAGAGCGCGTATTTTGCGCTCTTATGTACCGCTGCGCTGCGGCCCGAGCGAAAGCGCGGTCGCGAGGGATACCGGTTCTCCGGCGTACGTTCTGTTTATACGAGGTTATAAGTTTTTCTGTCCGTAAATAAAGACCGGGTCTTTTACCATAAACCCATCATGTGCTGCATCCCGAGACTCACCGCCGTGATCCCGACCCAGCAGCAGAATCCTGTAAAGATCGGCTTTCCGCCGGTCTTTATTAATTTTACAATATTTGTGTTCAGGCCGATGGCTGCCATCGCCATGACGATGAGGAACTTACTCAGTTCTTTCAGCGGGGCGGTGATGTCAGCAGGCAGCTGAAATACAGTAGTTACAACAGAAGCCAGTACGAAGAACAGTACGAAGAACGGGAAGCACTGTTTCAGGCTGAAAGTGGAGCCTTCTGTATTTTTTTCTTTTCTGCCTCTGTAAATGGCAAGGATCAGTGTGATCGGTATGATCGCAAGGGTTCTTGTCATTTTTACGATTGCGGCTGATTCCAGTGTATTGCTCCCATGTATGCCGTCCCATGCCGTTGCGGCAGCAGTTACGGAAGAAGTATCGTTGATCGCTGTGCCGGCGAAGAGACCGAATCCCTCATTGCTCAGCCCAAGCATAGCTCCCAGCGTGGGGAAGATGAGCGCGGCGAGTACGTTGAAGAGGAAGATCACGGAGATGGACTGTGCCACTTCCTCATCCGATGCCTTGATGACCGGAGCGGTCGCCGCGATGGCGCTTCCGCCGCAGATCGAGGAACCCACACCTACGAGGATCGCATTGTTGGCACGCAGTTTCAGTGCCTTATACAGGATAAACGCGATGATGAGGGAAGTGGAGATGGTGGAGATAATAATAGGAAGAGACTGTCTCCCCTTGGCAAGAATCTCGGTTAAGTTCATGCCGAATCCTAAAAATACAACCGCTGCCTGAAGGATTTTTTTTGATGTGTAATTGATCCCTGCGGTAAATGGTTCTTTTTTTGTAAGTATCAATGTGATAACCATGCCGATCAGTATGGCGAATACCGGCCCTCCGATGACAGGCACAGCCTGACCGAGAAACCATGCCGGCACGGCGATGGCAAGACAGAGCAGCAGTCCGGCTCCGTTTTTCTTCATAAAATTCATAATTTATCCTCCTCGTTTTAGTTCATGGAGTAGGATATCATAAATTAATTATAAAATAAAATTATTAATCTTTATTTTATCATAATAATATGTTATAGTAATTGCCAGGGAGTAGTTGTGTATAGATTTGGGCGGGGATTTCTCAGGAAAACTCTGCCCATATTTCATTTTGGAGAAACAGCAGTTCAGTCCGCAGCATGGAGGTTCTGTTTCATGAAATCAATAAGGGGAGAGAGTTATGCTTGATTTCAGAATGGAGACATTTCTTGCAGTTTGTCAGTGCATGAATTTTACAAGAGCATCGGAACAGCTGAATATCACGCAGCCGGCGGTTTCCCAGCATATCCGTTTTCTGGAGAAGCACTATAATACGAAGCTTTTCCGCTATGAGGGGAAGAAACTGCGTCTGACCGGTGCGGGGGAGATCCTGCGCAATGCGTCTCTGACCATGATGCATGACGAGATGTCCATGCAGAGCGAGATGCAGAAGTCAGAGGAGACGGAAGAGATCCGTTTCGGAGCGACCCGCACGGTGGGAGATGTTCTGATGGGGAAGATTCTGGAGAATTATCTGAAGAACTATCCGGAAGCAGGAATTCACATGATTGTCGAGAACACAAAGGAGCTTCTGCAGCGTCTGGATGAGGGGACAATTGATTTCGCGCTTGTGGAAGGTTTCTTTAAGAAAAGCGAATACGATTATCAGAAATATTCTGATGAAAATTACATTGGCGTGTGCAGTCCGGATTATCAGTTTCATGAGACGCCGGAAACACTTGAGAATCTTTTTCAGGAGCGCATCCTCCTGAGAGAGGAGGGGTCTGGTACACGGGAGGTGCTGGAACGCTGGCTGGACTCGCAGAATCTGGGGATCCGGGATTTCCGGCAGACTATGGAAGTGGGGAGTCTTCAGACAATCCGGGAGTTGACAAAAGCCGGATGCGGTATTACATTTTTATATGAAGCTGCAGTAAAAGAAGACCTGAAAGCCGGGACTTTGCAGAAGATTCCGCTGAAAGATTTTCATGTTTCGCATGAGTTTACTTTTATCTGGAGGCGGGGCAGCATTTATGCGGACAGGTACCGGGAGATCTTTCGGCGATTTTCAAAAAATACAGATTAAAGGAAGTGAAGATACAGGATGCTACAGGTAGAACATTTATCATATGATGTAGTAGAAGAAGGGAAGCAGTCAGAGATCTTATCTGACGTAAGCTTTACGGTAAATGACGGCGAGATGCTGGTCATCACCGGACCGAACGGCGGAGGAAAATCCACGCTGGCGAAACTTCTGATGGGAATTAATACAGCCACTGGAGGAAAGATTGTCTTAAACGGACAGGATATCACAGACTTTACGATCGATGAGCGCGCAAAAGCAGGGATCGGTTTCGCGTTTCAGCAGCCGCCGCGCTTCAAGGGCATGACAGTAAGGAGACTTCTCTCCCTTGCGGCAGGAAAGCCGCTGGATGAGAAGACCTGCTGCAATCTCTTAAGCAGTGTGGGACTGTGCGCCATGGAATATATTGACAGGGAAGCGGATGCCACGCTGTCAGGAGGCGAGATGAAGCGGATCGAGATCGCCACTGTTCTGGCAAAGCATCATGACCTCTGCATTTTTGATGAGCCGGAGGCAGGGATTGACCTCTGGAGCTTCTCCATGCTGATTAAACGCTTTGAACAGATCCACAAGGAGAAGAAAGAAACGCTGATTCTCATTTCCCATCAGGAGAGAATCATTCAGATGGCGGACCGGATCATGGTAATCTCTGACGGAAAGGTGGAGTCCATCGGAGATGCGAAAGATATTATGCCGACGCTGTTTGATCAGGAACTGGATTCCTGCGAGTGCAGGAGACAAAAAGGAGGTGAGCTCTATGGGGCTGAATAATGAGCAGACACAGAATGTAGAGCTTGATCAGGTGACTCAGGACGTGCTTAAGGTGATTGATTCCTACGGATTTAAGCAGGAGGGTGCGTATAATCTGCGGCTGAACGGTATGGCAGTGTGTCATGGAGACAGCCGCCATATCAATATCGTGAAGAAAGAAGACAAGCCGGGCATTGATATCCATATCAGCGGCGAGGCGAAGAATGAGCAGGTGCACATCCCGGTTGTCATGTCCAAAGAGGGCGTTGATATCGTCTACAATGATTTCTATATTGAAGACGGAGCAGACGTCACGATTATCGCAGGATGCGGCATTCACGGAGAAGGCTGCTCCGAGACACGCCACGATGGAATCCATGCGTTTCACGTAGGGAAAAACTGCAATGTCAAATATGTGGAGAACCACTATGCAGAAGGAAACGGAACAGGCTCGAAAGTCCTGAATCCGGTGACAAAGATCTATGTGGGAGAGAATTCCGTATTTACGCTGGAGACAACACAGATCGAGGGCGTTGATTCCACAGAGAGAGAAAACTACATTGAGCTTGCGGAGAATGCGAAGCTTTTTGTGACAGAGAAGCTGATGACAGACGGGAACCAGACAGCTATATCCAATATGGATGTGGAATTAACCGGTGAGAACAGTTCCGCTCAGATCATCTCCCGCTCTGTCGGAAAAGGAAATTCCAGACAGGTGTTCCACCCGAAGGCAATCGGAAGCAACCTCTGTCACGCTCATGTGCAGTGCGATTCCATTATCATGGATCAGGCGGAGATCAGCTCGATCCCGGAGATTGATGCGAAACATGTGGATGCTCAGATCATCCATGAGGCTGCGATCGGAAGGATTAATGACGAACAGCTGGTTAAGCTCCGTACACTCGGCATGAACGAGGAAGAAGCGGAAGCAGTGATTATTGAAAGCTTTTTGAAATAACCGGCGGCCTCTTTTTGATAAAAGACGTGAAAATGGCTGTATTGTCCATGCGGATTTCTGCCGCAGACGATACAGCCTTCTTTTATTTCTGTGCTTCTACATTTTTGGTCGCTATGATGTCAACTCCTGTACCAGCCGCGTTGGAAAGAATTACCTCTCCGATATGAACCGGTGCTTTGACAGAAACATCTTTCAGACAACGGATGCATTCAAAGATTTTGTCTTTAGGAATGTCCGATCGGGTTTTGACAGATACGGCAGGAAGGGTGCCGCCGGTTACGCGGACCGTTGATGTGACGGTGCGTGACGGGGATGTGATTTCCCTGCGGGCATAGGTATCTCCTCTTTTGCAGGTGTTTCCGGTGAGGTTAATAATTTCACTGCCGTTGGTCTCGACTGTAATCTGACATCCCATGGGGCAGCAGATGCAGGTAAGTGTTTTTGATTCCATTGACTATGCCTCCTCAATTTTCAGTGTGACAGTCTGAAGTCCGGGGTGATTGAGCAGCTGCTCTCTGGTCAGATGAATTTCTTCCATTTCTCCCGGTGCCACGATCTGTTTTTTTCTGCGACTGATCCGTTCATCGTCAAAGTAAACGCTTACATAACAGTTTCTGTATACATTGCTGACGCGGAAGCGTACCGTAAGACTTTCATCCATGTGCCGGATGCGGATCGTGGAAGGAACTGTATAGCGGATTCCGTTTTCCGGGCAGAGACGAATGAAACTGTCTTCATTATCAGTTTCCGCTGTGGCTGCGTTCTGCGTCAGAGATTTCACATAGCATGCGGCATGGCGTCCGGCGGACGCTGCCTCTTCCGAGACGTAGTCCACGAGGTCATGTACATGGAGAACATTGCCGCAGGCGAATACTCCTTTTATATTTGTTTCCAGACTTTCGTTTACGATCGGGCCGGATGTGATCGGGCTCATCTCAACTCCCATGTTTCCGGAGAGTTCGTTTTCCGGAATCAGGCCAACCGAGAGCAGGAGCGTGTCGCAGGAATAGAATTCCTCTGTGCCGGGAATCGGGCGGTTCCTGGAATCCACCCGGGCAATGGTTACTCCTTCTACTCTTTCTTTCCCTTTAATGTCAACTACCGTATGGCTGAGCTTGAGCGGAATGCCGAAATCATCCAGACACTGGACGATATTTCTCTTTAATCCTCCCGAGTAGGGCATCAGTTCTGCTACGACTTTGACTTTCGCGCCTTCCAGGGTCATGCGCCGGGCCATGATCAGTCCGATGTCTCCGGATCCCAGAATTACCACTTCCCGACCGGGGAGATACCCCTCCATATTGACCAGACGCTGTGCGGTTCCTGCGGAGTAGATGCCGGCAGGGCGGTAGCCGGGAATATTGAGTGCCCCTCTCGGACGCTCTCTGCATCCCATGGCCAGAATGACGGCGTCTGCTTTGACCTCGAAAAGCCCGTCTGTGCGGTTCATGGCAGTAATCACCTTATCCGGACTGATATCGATTACCATGGTGTTCAGCCGGTATTCGATTTTTCTCTCGGCAGCCTGCTCAATGAATTTAGCTGCGTATTCCGGACCTGTCAGTTCCTCGTTAAATGTATGCAGTCCGAATCCGTTGTGAATGCACTGATTTAAAATACCTCCCAGTTCCTTATCTCTCTCGAGAATCAGGATGCTTTCGATTCCGCTGTCTCTTGCAGATACGGCTGCGGCAAGACCTGCGGGGCCGCCTCCTATGATAACGATGCTGTATTTCTCCATGTCAGTTCCTCCCCTCAGTCGAATCCGTTTTGATGCGGTCTTCACTGCCGTCCTCTGTGCGGATGCTGTCCTTGTTGATCCCGACGATCAGCTTTGAATTTCCGCCGGATTTCGTAATCTCGGACTGATCCACATGCAGTTCGCGTGCCAGTATCTCCATGGTGCGAGGTGTGCAGAAGCCGGCCTGGCACCGTCCCATGCCTGCTCTTGTGCGCCGTTTCACTCCGTCCAGAGAGTGTGCGCCCAGCGGACGGTGGATGGCGTCGAGGATCTCACCCTCTGAGATCATCTCACAGCGGCAGATAATATTTCCGTAAGCCGGATTTTTGTGAATCAGAGCGATTCGCTCTTCCCTCGTAAGTTCTGACGGATTTAAGATTCCTTTCCGGGTTTCGATGAAGTTCTTTTTCTCTTCCGGATGAAGTATGTCTCTTATGATCCCGGCGATCATCTCCCCGATCGCCGGACTGCTGGTAAGTCCCGGGGATTCAATTCCGGCACAGTCAATAAATCCAGGCGCATCCTGTACCTCGCCGATGATAAAATCGTGCCCGTCCTCGTGGGCCCGCAGTCCGGCAAAGGAAGTAATCACCTTCCGGTATGGGATGTCTTTCACGTTGCGTGCAGATTTCTCTAATACCTGATCGAGTCCGTCCCTGGTGGTATTTGTTCCTTCCTTATCGTCAATATCGATGGCAGTAGGGCCGATCAGCAGATTGCCGTGCACCGTAGGAGATACGAGCACTCCTTTTCCGAATTCATCCGGCAGTGAGAAGACTGTCCGGCTTACATGAGTTCCGGCTGCGTGATCCAGAAGACAGTAGTCGCCGCGGCGGGGCGTGATGTTGATTTTCTTTTCACTGACCATGTTGTGGAATACGTCAGCATAGACTCCGGCAGCGTTGACAACGATTTTCGATTCGTAATCACCCTGACTGGTGTGTACTTTCCAGATGCCGTCCTCATGCGTCAGGCCGGTCACTTCTGTGTTGAAATGAAATTCTGCTCCGTTTACACAGGCATTTTCTGCCAGCGCGATATTCAGGCCGAACGGACAGACGATTCCGCCGGTGGGAGCGAACAGAGCGGCACAGGCTTCTTCGCTGATGTTTGGCTCCATCTCTCTTAATTCTGTCCGGTCGATAATGCGCAGCCCTTTTACTCCGTTAGCGGCGCCCTGTTTCATTAATCGTTCCAGTTCAGGAAGATCCTTTTCGGATCGGCATACCACAAGAGATCCGTTCCGTCTGAACGGAAAATCAAGATCTCTGGAGAGCTGCTCCATCATTTCATTCCCTTTCACGTTCAATTCTGCCATGAGGGAGCCCGGCTCCGCGTCAAAACCGGCGTGTACGATACCGCTGTTTGCCTTGGATGTTCCGCAGCACACATCCTCGGCTCGTTCCAGCACACAGATTTTCAGGTCATAACGGGAGAGTTCCCGCGCTGCGGCGGAGCCGGATACGCCGGCCCCGATAATAAGAATGTCATACATAATCTGCAAACTCCTTTATCAATACTTGTAGCAATCTTCGCCTTTCGCTCCGGTTATTCGTCCTTTGCCCAGCCGAAAGAATACCGGACAGCCCTGTTCCACCCACGGATCTTCCGGGCGCGTTCTTCCTCCGTGATCGAAGGCGTAAACGTACGGCTGACGGCCCAGTTCCTGATGACGTCTTCCTTGTTCTTCCAGTAACCTGCTGCCAGCCCGGCCAGATAGGCGGCGCCCATGGCGGTTGTCTCAACACAGACCGGACGGTTGACCGGCGCGTTGATGATATCAGACTGCGTCTGCATCAGAAAATCATTGGCGCTGGCGCCGCCGTCT
This sequence comes from Candidatus Mediterraneibacter vanvlietii, assembly GCA_019113645.1. Lineage (GTDB taxonomy): Bacteria > Bacillota > Clostridia > Lachnospirales > Lachnospiraceae > Mediterraneibacter > Mediterraneibacter vanvlietii. The sequence goes on from DXGZ01000131.1 coordinate 25,412, forward strand.
ACCTTCAGTGCCGCCAGCTGAATTCCGGAGTCCGCCTTCATAGCGGCGAGAACATCATATACCTGGTAGGCGATAGACTCCAGTGTTGCCCGGATGATATGATATTTGTTTACTCCCCGGGTGATCCCCACGATCGTTCCGCGGGCGTATTGATCCCAGTGCGGCGCCCCCAGTCCTGTGAACGCGGGAACAACATAGCATCCGTTTGTATCCTTTACCTTTCTGGCCATATAGTCCGAGTCTTCCGCGGAGTCGATCAGACGCATTTCATCTCTGAGCCACTGAATGGATGCCCCGGCCACGAAGATGGAACCTTCCAGAGCGTAGTTCACTTTTCCGTCCAGTCCCCAGGCAATGGTAGTTACGAGTCCGTTATCGGAGAATACCGGTTTTTCTCCCGTGTTCATCAGGAGGAAGCAGCCGGTTCCGTATGTGTTTTTCGCCTCTCCGGGCGCAAAGCAGGTCTGTCCGAAAAGTGCTGCCTGCTGATCCCCGGCAGCTCCCGCAATGGGGATTGGGCCGCCCAGGAAGGAGGGATCCGTTTCTCCATAGATGCAGCTGGAAGGCATGGGAGTCGGGAGCAGGCTTTTCGGAATCCCCAGCTCCTTAAGAATATCATCGTCCCACTGGAGCGTATTGATATTGAACAGCATGGTTCTGGACGCGTTCGAGTAGTCGGTTACGTGAACCCGTCCTTTTGTCAGTTTCCAGATCAGCCAGGTCTCCACTGTACCGAAAAGAAGTTCGCCGCGTTCCGCGCGTTCCCGTGCTCCGGGAACATTGTCCAGGATCCATTTGATCTTTGTGGCGGAAAAATAAGCGTCGATCACAAGTCCGGTTTTCTGACGGAACGTCTCTGTCAGTCCTTTCTCTTTCAGAGAATCACAGTATTCAGATGTCCTTCGGCACTGCCATACGATTGCGTGATAGACCGGCTCGCCGGTCTCCTTATCCCATACAATGGCAGTCTCACGCTGGTTGGTAATTCCGATGGCGGCGATATCTTCAGCGGAAGCGCCGATCTTTGTCATTGCCTCAACAGCTACGCCCAGCTGACTGGCCCAGATCTCGTCCGCATCGTGCTCCACCCATCCGGGCTGCGGGAAATACTGTGTGAATTCCCGCTGTGCTACGCTGCACATTTCCCCTTTCTCATTAAAAAGAATACAGCGGTTGCTTGTAGTGCCGGCATCCAGTGCCATAACGTATTTCGGCATATGTAAGCCTCCTTTCTTTAAATTCGGATGTATATTTACTCAATGCTTTTACATACATCAATCCATTCTTTTGCCCGTGAATATTCTGAGAGCTCATCGCAGGTCAGCTCCACAGCTGAGTTCCCGCTTCCGGCAGCCGGGAACACGGTGTCGAATCTTCGGAGCGACTCATCCAGATACACAGACGTATGCTCCGGATTCCCGAACGGGCATACCCCTCCGATTGCATGCCCGGTCATGGCTTCTACGTCATCCGCCGAGAGCATTTTCGCCTTCATTCCGAAAAAATGCTTGAACTTTGGATTGTCGATCTTCATATCCCCTGCGGTCACGATCAGAATCGCCGCGTCTTTCTCCTTCGTATAAAAAGAAAGCGTCTTAGCAATCCGTGCGGGCTCAACACCCACTGCCTGCGCCGCCAGTTCCACGGTTGCGCTGGAGACAGGAAACTCCAGAATTTCTTTATCAATGTTGTTGTTCTTAAAATACTCTCTCACAATATCGACTGACATAAGCTTATCCTTCTTTCTATCGTTCTTTCTGGTCTATTTGATTATATCAGTTCAAAATACAAATGAAAATACTATGATTCAACCAACAGTATGGTTACTTTTTGACATTTTGAATGTACAATAATACAAGAAAGACAAAAATTGATTATCAAATCCTGATCATAGAATAACTGCAGATCAGGATGTGCCGGAGAGGAGTTTTCATATGGATCAGTATAAAATCGGAAAACAAAAGACAGGAAACTTTTAATGTGTGGTTTGATAAACGTGGTAAGCAGCGCGGTGAATCTGATTGCATTTCTGGCAGGAACGTGGTAACATTATTCTCGGACAATCGAATAGAGGTTTTCCCGGGCGGGGAGCGCCGTGCCGGGTTTTAACTGTACACCAGAGCAGCGGTTGCTTTTCTGATCTGCTTCAGGCGGAAGAAAAGACAGGGAATGTACGAAAACAACATGCGAGGGAATCCGTGTTCCGGAGTGAGAGGATGCCAGGGAGCATCGACCGTTAAGTGCCGTTGTCCATAAGCGGCAGAGTATGACGGCACGTGTACAGGAGGTTGAATTATGAGGAAAGTCAACGTAAGAAAACTTGCGCTTGCAGGAATTCTGGTGGCGGTCGGCATTGTCTGTTCACCGCTGTCCATTCCGGTAGGTGCATCAAAATGCGCTCCGGTCCAGCACTTTATCAACATTCTCGGCGGAGTGTTCTTAGGACCTGGCTATGCGGTGGGCATGGCGTTTGTCACAAGTCTTCTGAGAAATCTGATGGGGACGGGGACACTGCTTGCATTTCCGGGATCCATGTGCGGGGCATTTCTGTGTGGGATGCTTTACAAGTACGGAAAGCATCTTTCGTTTGCCTATGCAGGTGAACTGTTCGGTACATCTGTGATCGGCGGACTTTTAAGCTATCCGATCGCCACACTGATTATGGGAAGCGAGAGCGCAGTGTTTGGTTTCGTTATTCCGTTCTTTGTATCGAGCTGCGGAGGCACGATCATCGCGGCAGTACTTGTCACAGCCATGAAGAAGATGAAAGTGTTCGATATCTATCTGGGAAATCTGGATGAGAAACCACAGCACGTATAATGATGATACAGAATGACATTAACACAGTAACTGAGTAACAAAAAGATTGATCCAAAAAAGAACAGACATTAAAAACGGGGAGCTTGCGTATCAGGCAGGCTGAGAGGAAGAGGAACCGCTTCGACCCGCAACCTGATTTGGGTAATGCCAACGTAGGGAAGATATAGACTCCACAGACGGGCGTATCCTTTATCAGGGATCCCCGTTTTTTTGTTTCTGTCTGTTCAAAACAATGCCGTGCGGACAGAAGTCTGTAAAGAGAAAAGACAGGGCTGACATGATCCGCCGGACTTTATACAGGAGGAAAAACAATGTTCAGAGAATGTCTGGAAAACGTAAGAAAATCCGTACCACTGGTACATAATATAACAAACTATGTCACAGTAAACGATGTCGCGAACGTGCTTCTCGCATGCGGCGGAAGTCCGATCATGTCCGACGAGGCGGAGGATGTGGAAGATATCACATCTGTCTGCGGCGGTCTGAATATCAATATCGGAACCCTGCATAAGACAAGCATTGAAGGAATGTTCCGCGCCGGGAGAAAGGCGAATGAGCTGGGACACCCCGTGCTGCTCGATCCGGTTGGAGCGGGAGCCAGCGCCCTTCGGACCAACACGGCATTGGATCTGATGAAGGAACTGAATCTCGCGGTGATCCGCGGCAATATTTCCGAGATCAAGACGCTTGCGCTGGGGAGCGGTACAACCAAAGGCGTGGACGCTGATGTGGCTGACGCTGTATCGGAAGAAAACCTTGATGAGGCTGTTGCGTTTGTGAAGAAATTTGCAAAAGAATCCGGTTCCATTATCGCGGTTACAGGGGCGATCGATCTTGTGACAGACGGTGAGAAGTGCTACGTGATCCGGAACGGCCGTCCGGAGATGGGGAAGATTACCGGAACAGGCTGCCAGCTCTCAGGCATGATGACAGCGTATATTACCGCGAACCCGGAGAACAGGCTGGAGGCAGCAGCAGCGGCTGTCTGCGTCATGGGACTTGCGGGACAGATCGGATGGAGCCGGATGCAGGAAGGAGATGGAAATTCCACCTACAGAAACCGGATCATCGATGCGATCTACAATATGACGGGTGAAGAACTCGAGAAAGGGGCAGACTATGAACTGCGATAAGAAAGATCTCCTGCTCTACGCGGTGACGGACCGCAGCTGGCTGAACGGCCGTACCCTCTATGATCAGGTGGAAGAGGCGTTAAAAGGCGGAGTGACATTCGTGCAGCTCCGGGAGAAGAATCTGGATGACACGGCTTTCCTGCAGGAGGCCAAAGAGATCAAAGAGCTCTGCGCCCGTTTCCATGTGCCGTTTGTGATCAATGATAATGTGGATATTGCAGCGGAGATTGATGCGGACGGAGTTCATGTGGGGCAGAGTGACATGGAGGCAGGAGACGTCCGGAAAAAGCTGGGACCGGACAAAATCATCGGCGTGTCAGCGCAGACTGTAGAGCAGGCACTGCGGGCTCAGGCACATGGCGCGGACTATCTCGGCGTGGGGGCAGTGTTCCCCACCGGATCAAAGGCGGACGCGGTGGAGGTAAGCCATGATACCGTCCGGGAGATCTGCCGGGCAGTGGATATACCTGTCATTGCCATCGGCGGGATTACCAGGGAAAATGTAATCGAGCTCAAAGGAACGGGCATCTGTGGCATTGCTGTGATCAGCGCCATCTTTGCGCAGCAGGATATCGAGGAGGCGGCGCGTACGCTGAAAAGCCGCACAGAGGAAACTGTTTCCTAGAACAGGAGGATGGATCTTCTATGATAAAGGGAGTCATATTTGATGTGGACGGTGTGCTTTTGAATTCCATGCCGGTGTGGGAAAACCTGGGTGAGCTCTATCTGAACCGTCTTGGGATTGAGGCGGAGAAAGGGCTTGGACAGACATTGTTTACCATGAGTCTGGAAGAAGGCGCAGACTATATGATCAGCCATTACGGGTTGAAAATGACACCGGAAGAGGTGATTGCGGGAATTAATCGTGAGGTCCGGGATTTTTACGAGAAGCGGGTGCCGTTAAAGGAAGGCGTGCGCCAGTATCTGAATGAATTCCGGGAGAGGAAGATCCCTATGGTGATCGCCACAACAGGAGACCGGTCAAACGCCGAAGCTGCTCTGAAACGTCTGAAGGTTCTGTCTCATTTTCAGGGGATTTTTACCTGTTCGGAAATCGGCAGCGGCAAGAATCAGCCGGATATCTATTATGCGGCTGCACTTCAGCTTGATACGGATCCGAAGGATACCTGGGTGTTCGAGGACGCCCTGCATGCCATAAAGACAGCGAAGAGGGCTGGCTTCTGCACTGTTGGCGTATATGACAAAGCAAATGACAGAGATCTCGCGCAGATCTGGAATACGGCGGACATCTATCTGCCGGAATTCAGAGATTTTAATATATTCTGGAAAAGAGCGTCAGAGTAGCAGGGAAAGAGATTCCGATGCTGCATGGCACTTTTCAAGCGGCAGGCCGGGGGCACCACTTTCTGCCGCTATATAAAATTAATGCTGGGGGAAGGACACGGCGCGCTGTGCGGATAAGAGCGCGGCTGCCGGAAACCATCCGTACCAAAGAAAAGAAAGGAAGAGATGATTATGAGAACAGCATTAACAATCGCTGGAAGTGACTCCAGCGGAGGCGCCGGAATTCAGGCAGATATCAAGACAATGACCGCAAACGGCGTGTTTGCCATGAGCGCGATCACTGCACTTACTGCACAGAATACAACCGGCGTAGCAGGAATTATGGAGGTATCCCCTGAATTTCTGAAACAGCAGTTAGACTGTATTTTCACGGATATCCGTCCGGACGCGGTGAAGATCGGCATGGTATCTTCTGCAGATCTGATCCGTGCCATTGCGGAGAAACTGGAGGAATACCAGGCGGAAAACATCGTCGTAGATCCGGTTATGGTGGCGACCAGCGGGGCGAAGCTGATCAGTGACAGCGCTATCGCAACTCTGAAAGAAAGACTGCTTCCCATATCCGATATCTTAACACCCAATATACCCGAGGCGGAAGTGCTCTCGGGCATGTCTGTTAAAACAGAGGAGGACATGGTGAAAGCAGCGGAGAAGATCAGCAGGTCCTACCACTGCGCCGTGCTTTTAAAAGGCGGGCATCAGTTAAACGATGCGAATGACCTGCTTTACAGAGACGGAGATTACCGGTGGTTCTACGGAAAACGGATCAACAACCCGAACACCCACGGCACAGGCTGCACCCTCTCCAGCGCGATCGCGTCCAACCTTGCAAAAGGATTTGACATGGACACTTCTGTGGAACGCGCGAAAATGTACATATCAGGAGCTCTCGGAGCAATGCTTGATCTTGGAAAGGGCAGCGGGCCGATGAACCATGCCTTTGATATAACGGGCGAATATGTCCGCGAAGCGGAGGTGCACTGAGATGGAGAAGAAAAAAGGTACTTCTGTTTTTGAAAACGGGCTGATCTGGTTCGGCGCGGGCGTATCCATTGCGGAGATTCTGACCGGAACCTATCTGGCGCCGCTGGGATTTGAAAAAGGTCTCACAGCTATTCTTCTGGGACATCTGATCGGGTGTCTGATGATGTTTTTCGCCGGACTGATCGGCGCGCGGATGAGAAAGAGCGCCATGGAAACAGTGAAGATGAGCTTCGGACAGAAGGGCGGTCTGCTCTTCGCGTTCTTAAATGTTCTCCAGCTTGTAGGCTGGACGGCGATCATGATCTACGACGGAGCGCTTGCAGCCAACAGCACATTCAATACCGGGGCATGGGTATGGTGCATTGTCATTGGCGCCCTGATCATACTCTGGATTGCGGTCGGAGTGACAAACCTGGGCAAGATCAACACAGTGGCAATGGCAGCGCTGTTTATACTGACGCTGATTTTATGCCGTTTGATCTTCTTCGGCGGAGGTTCGGCGATTTCAGATGCATCAGGAGACGCCATGAGCTTCGGCGCGGCAGTGGAACTTTCAGTTGCCATGCCGTTATCCTGGCTTCCGGTGATCAGCGATTACACGCGTGAGGCGGAGAAGCCGGTGAAAGCCACAGCTGTCAGCGTGATTGTCTACGGACTTGTGAGCTGCTGGATGTATGTGATCGGAATGGGGGCGGCAATCTATACCGGAGAGACAGATATCGCCGTTATCATGATGAAGGCGGGACTTGGAATTGCAGGTCTTCTGATCGTGATTTTCTCCACAGTGACAACCACCTTCCTGGATGCCTATTCTGCCGGCGTATCGTCAGAATCCATTCTCCCGCGGCTGAAAGGAAAGCATGTGGGAATTGTTGTTACCGTGATCGGCACGATCGCAGCGATCCTCTTCCCCATGGACGACATCACGGATTTCCTCTATCTGATCGGTTCCGTGTTCGCGCCCATGATAGCGGTTCAGATCGCAGACGTATTTATCCTGAAAAAAGAAAACAAACCAGGGTATTTTGACTGGAAGAACCTGATCATATGGCTGATCGGCTTCATTATATACAGATGGTTCATGACAATAGACATCCCGGTCGGAAACACACTTCCAGACATGGCAGTGGTGATTGTACTCTGCATTCTGGCAGATAAATTACTAAAAAGAAGAAACTGAAAATTTTACAGCATACCGGAATACGGAGGAGAAACAGTGCCTTCGGATTCCGGTATGTTTTTTGCAAATTTCTTCGGCGTCATGCCGTATTTTTTCTTAAACTCCCGATAGAAATAAGACAGATTTGAAAAACCGCAGGACATGGAGATCTCCAGAATGGAATTCTCGCCTTTGGCAAGCCTTGCCGCCGCGTTCTCCAGTCTTAGATTTTTGATATATTCCAGGCAGGAGATCCCGATGTATTTTTTGAAAAAACGCATGAAATGATATTCGCTGAAATAGCAGAGCCGCGCCAGCCGGGCGATGGAGATTTCTTCAGCGTAATGTTCACCGATATATTCCAGCGCAAGTTTCAGCTTTTCCGTGTGCTCGTTTTCCAGCTGAGGACGGGCGGACTTCTCCTGTTTGTAGGGGACAAGAGCGGCGACTGCAGAGAGCAGACGGGATTTCAGGAGCAGCTCATATCCGGGCGGCGTGGTCTCGTAGATCCGGTTCATCTCAAGAAACAGATCGAGAAGCGCGGGATAAGCCGGATGATCCGGATGAATCACGCATGGAAGCACAAGAGTATGGCGGCAGATCGGCGTTAAATACTTTACCGAACAGAGATCCGCAATGCCCGCGCCCAGATAATCCATATGAAAAACATAGGTCTCCGATACCATACCTGTTTCGTCTGACATGTTGATGGAGTGAAGCTCGGCAGGCGGGACGAAGAGCAGATCGCCGGCAGAGGCGTCATAAGTATCCAGATGGATGTGATATGTACAGTTTCCTTCTGTGATCAGGGTCAGCTCCGCTTCATCATGCCAGTGCGCGGCAACAGAAGGATGGAGATCCGTAAGCTTTGTGATATATTTTTTCAGAGGGAACAGACGGCCGCCGTGGCGCGCCTGTTCTTTCTGTTCCGGCGACAGGTTGGATGTCTCCATGGATATTCCTCCTCTCAGATAAGATCCCGGTGTGCGGTTTTCTTCGTCAGAAGCTCATGCATGATTACCATCAGGATGAGGATCAAAAGAAGAAAGACCGGAAACAGACCAACGCTGATATGGTTTGCTATAAGTCCAAACAGCGGCGGCATGAGACAGGTTCCCACGTAGGCGCTTGCCATCTGTACACCGATGATCGCCTGGGAACGGTGAGCTCCGAAATGATCCGGCGTAGAATGGATGATGCACGGGTACACAGGAGCGCATCCCAGCCCGATCAGGATCAGTCCTGCCAGTGAAATCTCGCGGGGACCGGGAAGCAGCATAACCAGGATGCCGACAGCTGTGATTCCCTGTCCGAGACGGATCATCTGCGTATCGTTCAGCTTCATTGTGATGAATCCGCTCAGCGCCCGGCCGGCGGTGATGCCGATGAAGAACATGCCGGCGAACCGCGCCGCAGTGTCAGCAGAGACTCCCTTGAAAAGGTTTAAGTAACTGCTTGCCCACAGACTTGCGGTCTGTTCCAGTGCACAGTAGCAGAAGAAACAGATCATGACTTCTTTTGCACCGGGAATCCGGATGATCTCCGGCAGCGTAAGTACTCCCGGATCAGCAGATCCATCCGGGTTCCCGGGGGCTGTTCCGTTTTCTTTACCTGTACCGGGGCGTCCTTTCCACAGCGGAAGACTGAAGATAAGAACTGCCGTCAGGGCGATCTGGAGTATGGCGATATAGAGATATCCGGAATTCCAGGGCTGTCCGCTGCTGAGTGCAAATCCCATAATGTAAGGTCCGGCGGTCGCTCCGATTCCCCACATACAGTGCAGCCAGCTCATATGCCGGCTCTCATAATGAAGCGCCACATAGTTGTTCAGCGCCGCGTCAACGCTTCCGGCCCCAAGCCCGTAGGGAATCGCCCACAGACAGAGAAGCCAGAAAGAATGAGACACCGAGAAACCAAACAGCGCCGCAGCTGTCATGGCCACGCTGATGGCAGTTACCCGCCCGGTGCCAAGAGCACGGGTCAGACGGTCGCTCTGGAGACTGGATACAATGGTTCCAAGCGCAATAATCATGGAAATGATCCCTGCATAGGAAACCGGTACATTGAATTCTGTATACATGGTGGGCCATGCGGAACCTAACAGGGCGTCCGGCAGCCCGAGACTGATGAATGCCAGATAGATAATCGGCAGCAGTAATTGAATCATATTGAAAACCTCCTTATACACGGATATAATTATATCAGCATACAGAACAGATTCATATGATAATAACAGCGGTTTTATATGAAAAAACCGTCAATTAACAGCAGAATTGAGGAAAAATTGAGGAAAGGAAGGCCAGTGGGAAAATGAAATCGCAGCCGTGCAATGTGACAACAGACAGCAGAGGAAAGGAGATGATCCGGCATGGAACGCCTATGTTTCCGCTTGCCTGTTATGACGAAGACCTGAGAGATTATTCTGTAGAGTGGCACTGGCATGAAGAATTCGAATTTATCCTTGTCAGAGAAGGTATGCTGAAAGTGTATGTGGAGAATGACCGCATCTGCCTTCGGCCGGGAGAAGGGATATTTATCAATTCAGGTGTTCTGCACGCGGCAGAGAGAATGGGAGAAGAATCAGGGAGATATCTGTCTGCCGTATTTCACGGACGGCTGGTAGGCGGCAGTGCGGACAGTGTATTCTGGCAGAAAACAGTGCGCCCTCTGATGAAGGACCCGGAACTTCGATATCTGCTGCTGAAAGCGGATGATTCCTGGCAGAAGGAGACTGCGGACTGTGTGAGTCATGCATGGGAAGCAGTGGCAGAAGAGAGGGATGATTACGAAAATGAAGCGAGATATCAGCTGACAAAAGCCTTGGGTATCATGAATGCGAGACGCCCGGCTTCAGAACTTCATATTTCCGGACAAGATAAGAGAAATGCGGAGCGGATGAAAGCGATGCTCCAGTATATTGAAGATCATTATGCAGAAGAGGTGACAACTGCGGACATCGCAGGCAGTGTCTCGGTAAGCGAGAGCGTCTGCCTGCGATGTTTCCGAAGTGTAATCGGAGTCACTCCGATTCAGTATGTAAAGCAGTACCGGCTTCAGAGAGCGTCGGAGCTGCTTTTATCCACGAATATGCGGTCAAATGAGATTGCATTCCGGTGCGGGTTCTCCGATATCAGTTATTTTACACGGAGCTTCCGTGAACTGACCGGATACACGCCTGTTGAATACCGGCGTGTGCGGACAGGGAAATAGCTGCAGCGGAGTATTTTGCAGCTGCTTGCCAGATATCGCAGATATGACTGTAGCGGTTGATTACAGCAGCTGGATTCCGCCTTCTTTTGCACGCGCTACAATGTCATCCGGCCACAGGGAAGACTGAACTTCGCCAATGTGAGCTTTGCGGAGGTAGTACATGCAGATACGTGACTGGCCGATTCCTCCGCCGACCGTGTATGGAAGCTCGCCGTTTAACAGAGATTTCTGGAACGGAAGTTCCGCACGTTCTTCACATCCCGCAATCTTAAGCTGTCGCTGAAGTGATTCTTCATCCACACGGATTCCCATTGAAGAAAGCTCAAGTCCCATATCAAGCACCGGATAGTAGACGATAATATCGCCGTTTAACTCCCAGTCGTCATAGTCAGGAGCACGTCCGTCATGTCTTTCCCCGGACGCAAGTGTCTTGCCGATCTGTGAGACGAAGACTGCGCCCTTATCTCTGGCAATGCGATTCTCACGCTCCTTCGGCGTGCAGTCCGGATACATGTCTTCCAGTTCCTGGGATGTGATGAAGAAGATATCATCCGGAAGGAGCGGCTCGATATAGTTGTACCTTCTGGATATGTAATCTTCCGTATCTTTCAGTGCGCTGTACACTTTCCGTACTGTGTATTCAAGCGTTTCTGTATTTCTCTCTTCTTTGGAAATAATCTTTTCCCAGTCCCACTGATCCACGTAGAGAGAGTGGATATTATCCGTATCCTCGTCGCGGCGGATCGCGCTCATATCAGTGTATAGCCCTTCGCCGGAATGAAATCCGTAGTTCTTCAGTGCAAATCTTTTCCATTTCGCAAGAGAATGCACGATCTCGGCAGCTGCGTCGTCCTGCTCTTTGATTCCAAAAGAAACCGGACGCTCCACGCCGTTTAAGTTGTCGTTCATACCGGATTCCGGACGGACGAACAGTGGTGCGGAAACACGGGTCAGGTGCAGTGATTTCGCAAGCGCCCGCTCAAAATGATCTTTAACTTCTTTGATCGCAACCTCAGTCTCACGGATTGTAAGAGGAGAGGAGTAACCTTCAGGTATTGTCAACTGTCCCATTATAAAATCTCCTTTAATCATAATTTCATCTATTCAGACAATTACCATTCTATTTTAATGGGAGGGAGGATAGAAGTCAAGAACACGAAATATTCCGCTATTTAGTTGATTAGATTCGCTGACTTTTTTTAGACGATATTTCCGAAAACAGGGGATCCTTCCAAGACGTATTCTGCTGAGGTTGAGGGTATGTTCAGGGTTCCGCTCCAGGGCCTAAGTGAATCTAAGAAGTTCCGACCATGGACTAAATGCAAGGACAGACGGCGAGCAACTCGCTTTGCTCAGACAATCTCGCCGTCTGCCCTGACGTCCATGTCCGG
>DXGZ01000132.1 GCA_019113645.1 Candidatus Mediterraneibacter vanvlietii
GATTATATGTCGCCAAATGACTTTGAAAAACTATATGAGCAGACACAGACAAACGGACAGCTCTTAGTAAGTTAAGATGAGGATAAATTTCTCATTTTAACTTGCGCTAAATCTTGACATAGGACCATAGGATATAATCTGAAAAAAATGATAGCAGAAGGTATTCAGACTTTGAAGAAAAAAGCAGAAAAATATTATGGAAAACACTATATTCGAAGTTTGCTTATATCGGAAAGTAAAAATATACAATAACTGAGAAAAGCAGTGAGATAGGGAGCGGTCAACTTTTTATATTAAGATAATTACATCTGGTGATATTGCTTTTCACATTAAAAACTAATCTTTTCTTGACTGTAAACCCCCTTCACCCTTTATAATCTCTTATATAAAGGAGGGGAGCACCACCCATGACCATCAAAGAAATCGAAACCCTCTCAGGCATGACCAGAGCCAACATCCGCTTCTATGAAAAAGAAGGTCTCATCACACCTCAGCGGAATCCCAACGGATACAGGAACTATTCGGAGGAGGATCTTGAGACGCTGAAGCGCATCCGGCTTCTCCGGTCGATACATGTCAGCCTGGAGGATATCAAATTATTGAATCAGAATAAATGTGAACTGTCAGATCTGCTCCTTGCGCATCTGCGGACTCTGAAAAGTGAGCAGCAGGATCAGGAGCGATCCAGGCTGATTTGCGAGCAGCTCTGCAGGAGCCAGGTGTCTTATGACAGTTTTGACGCGCAGCATTATCTTGATCTGCTGAGCAACGATGCGTCAGCTCGTCAGGTACTGGCAGAGTTAGAGGAAGATTCGATCCCCAAGGTAACCGCGCCGTGGCGGAGATTTTTTGCCCGCATGATTGATATGACGATATATATGACGCTGTGGGATGCATTCCTCTCACTGGTTTTTCATATTAACATTATGGAAACAGGATTGCCGGGGATGGTTATGGATATAATTGCGTCTGCGGTTCTCCTTCTGCTGGCGGAGCCGGTTATGCTTGCCCTGTCCGGCACAACGCCGGGAAAATTCCTGTTTGGCCTGAGGGTATCTGCGGAAAGCGGTGCGCGCCTGACCTGGAAGGAAGCATGGCGAAGAACGTGGATTGTGTGGAGAAAAGGCTACGGATACTATATTCCAGTCTATCAGATCATCCGGGAATACCGGTCTTACAGATCCTGTAAAAAGGGCGAGCTTCTGGAATGGGAGGAAGACAGTGTTCTCTGGCTGGACGGCAGCCATTTGAGACTGAAGGCAACTGCAGCGGTTGGAGTTCTTATCATTCTTACCGGAGTGACATTCACGATCTGGCAGGCGGGCGCGCTCCCGTGCAACAGAGGAGAAATAACAGCAGCCCAGTATGTTGAGAATTTTAATGATATGCAGAGATTTTATCAGATTGACCGGCAGCTGAATCTGCCGGAGTTTGACCCGATCATTGACGGGGATTACCGGCGGATGCTGAATGAAGACGGAACCTGGGAGAAAATTCCGGGGAATTTTTACATGAATAATACGGCGGGACACTATCCGGATCTGCCGCAGCTTCATTATGAGGAAACGGATGGCATCATGACAGGCCTGGAGTTTTCTGCGGAATATGAAAATGAGGATGTGGAGATCACTCCCTATGGAGATCTTATGGCGCTCGCAGCTCTTTCCTATATTTGTGCCCAGGATGATTACTCGCTCCTGAGTGATCCGCCGTCCTTCCTATATCTGCGTATAAAGGCAAATGCCGACCGGTTTTATGATTTCACGATTTCTGAAGCCGGAATTACAGTGGAGGTGTCATTTGAATACAACGGATATGAACTGCGGCAGGCAGAGTACAGCAGCAGTTTTGTGCTTGTCCCGCTGTATGGGGAAGATCCTTATTTTCATGTGAGTTATCGCGTATATTGTGGAGATTGAGCACCTGGCTGCCAGAATATTTTTGTGACGCTGAATCAGGATTCTGAGAGTCAGATTTTAAGCTGGTGCTAAATCAGGCAGTATGAATGCTGACTTAAGATTTCCTGAGGATAATTATTTTACAGAAAACAGGACATAATTATTATAGTAGTTGTTTTCATCGTGTGATATCTTGTGAACACATGGAAAACAGGAGATGAAAGAAGATGAAAATAGCTGCGGTAATTGATGAAAACTGGAGTACTTCGGGAAAAGATAAATTTTTAGATGTATCATTTTATCGGAAAATAAAGGATCAGAGAAATGCAGATGCTCTAATTGTACTGACTGCCGGAGAATTTGGACAGGATGGAACGATAGCGAAGAGGGATAAATATCGAAAAGCGAAGCTGATGAGAAATTACGGTGCAGATCTTGTTCTGGAGCTTCCGATATATTGTACGCTGACAGCTCTTGATACTTTCGCGTTTGCAGCGGTTTCCATGCTGGAGAAACTGAATTGCGTGAATGAACTGGTTGTGTTTACGGAAGGCACAAAGGAAGAGTTTATATCGGAGATTGCACAGTTTTTATTTGTTGAATCAGAAGAATATCAGAATACGATAAAGAAATATTGCGCGGCGGGGCTGAGCTTTGCATCAGCACAGGCGCAGGCAGTGGAACATTACATACCCGGATCCGGAAAAGTGCTGGAGTGTGCTGTAAACAGGGCTGCTGTCGAGTACGCAAAAGCGATGAAACGCATGTACAGTACAATGAGTCTCTGCTTTTTTGAGTGTGATATGGGAAAAGCAGATGGGGATAATGTGGAAGAAATATCGGATATTTGTAAAGAAGCAGTGTGGAAAGATCGATCCGGCCGCAGTCTTGCTACACGATTCAGCAGAACGCTGGAAGCAGTTCCGGAGCTGCACAGGGAAAAATATTTAAACGAGATTTCCGGAGGATATGCACCGGAGACGAGAAAAATCCTTTCTGCATATCGAAAGCAGAATCTGGTAAATTTTGAGCAGTTTGCAGAACTGTTGGACGAGGATGGGCGAGAGGCAGAAGATACGAAACGGTATTTGCTGAGAGTAATTCTCGGAATACGACAGGTAGACATTTCCATTTGTGGACTTTACAGTTATGCTCTTTATGTTCGCGCATTGGGAAGGTATGGAAAATGCCCTCTTTTTGCGATGGTAAAGACTTTATCCTGGATTCCGGTTTTTTCTGATGATGGTTCAGGGGGAGAAGGTGAAGCAGAGGCAGCAGCTCAGATGGATGATTCGGGAAGGATTTTACTGGAGATTGACAGGAGGGCGAAGGAACTGCATCGTTTGATTTGTAGAACATAGGAAAATTATATAAAAAGGAGCGCCCCCATTTTATCTTGATGATGTGATACAATTATGGCATGTTATGTGTAGTAGAGACAGCAGGATAAAAATTTTAATATTTACAGTGAGGTAATTATGAAAATACTGAATTTCGGATCTTTGAACATCGATTACGTCTACAGTGTGGATCATTTTGTAAATAAGGGGGAAACTCTGTCATCTGACGGCCTTCATGTGTACAGCGGCGGCAAGGGGCTGAATCAGTCCATTGCCATGAGCAGAGCCGGGGCTGAGGTATACCATGCGGGAGCGGTCGGAGAGGATGGGCGATTCCTGATCGAACTTCTGGAAAGCGCGGGAGTGAATACAGAATACATACAGGTTCTGTCTGATGTGCGCACAGGAAACGCCATTATACAGAATGACGTTCAGGGAGATAACTGCATCCTGCTCTACAGCGGCGCCAACCGCGCGGTGACAAGGGAAATGGCAGACGAGGTGCTCAAACATTTTGATCAGGGGGACTGGCTTGTTCTTCAGAATGAAATCAGTGAAATCCCCTACATCGTTCGGAGAGCACATGAGAAAGGAATGAAGATTATTTTAAATCCATCGCCAATGGATGAAAAGATATTTCAGATACCGCTGGATGACATTGACTGTCTGATTCTGAATGAAGTGGAAGCGCTGGGATTGATAAGCAACGCTGACTGTGACAATCAGGAACCGGACGGAAATGCAATCATGAAGAAGCTGAAAGAAAAGTTCCCGGATATGGAGATCTTGCTGACTCTTGGAGAGAAAGGATCTGTATATTGCGGCAGCGCCGGATCATGCTGTGATGAGAGTGGCATCGGAATGACCGGCGGGAAGAGCAGCAGCGGAATGCCGGGCGGGGAAAATGTTCTGCATCAGGAAGCCTACAAGGTGCAGGCGGTTGATACGACTGCGGCAGGAGACACATTTACAGGGTATTTTCTGGCGCAGCGGATGAACGGTGCTGATGTAAAACAGGCGCTTGCCATGGCATCTGCGGCATCAGCGCTTGCAGTTTCTCGCAAAGGCGCGGCTCCGTCCATACCGGAGCGGGAGGAGGCGGAGCGCAGCCTGCGGATATTTCAGCAGGAGAGCTGTGAAGCAGAGCTAAATGCAGAGAACAGCGGGGGGGCAGAAGAAAGCGGCAGCGCTGCAGAAAGATTTCTGCATCGGATTCCTGCTTCCGTATTTCACAGAGATTCACATGCCGCTTGGTTCCTTCGGGAATGCAGAGGAGCAGGAGAACCAGGTGCCGGATCAGTTTGAGATCTTTCACGGATCAGGCGGTAAGGATGACAGTCTGGATGATCTGTATCTGGAAAATTACTCCAACACGGAATTCGTTTCAGAGGAGGATGTCCATGAATTCCTGAGCCATGTTTCCGAATTGCTGGAAACATTTCATGATGGAGTGGGATTCGAGTTTCGGCTGGAGCGGGAAGTAGAAGCGCTGCCGGCGGAAGAGGTCGCGGAGACGGGGATGGATACGCTGATGCACGGCTGGGGCTGGATTATGAAGAGTGTGCCGAACGTTTCGGAAAAGAAAATGAAAACGCATGGCTGACAGAGGTGATCGGGAAGAAAAAGGTCAGCTTCAGAGATGCGTGTGAATATCTCGGCGAACCGGAAATTTACGGAGATTTTCAGTCGGCGAGCTCTTTTGTGCACGGGCAGGATATTATATCAAAATGGTCTCCGTTTACTTTCTACAGCTCGATCTGTCACAGGCTGTTCCTTATGATGTCATACATTTTCCGGACGATCCGGCTGTATACGATTTCCGGGGGACTTGAGGATGAGATGGAGACACTGGAGGAAGAACTTTGGGAACTGTTGGAGTCTTATGCCAAGTGAAATACGTGTTGGCGGTAATAGATAAATCGAAGTTCCCGTGTTAAAATAGAGACAGGCGCCGGCGAATCAAATCAATACATAAAAAGCATATCAGCATACCGGCGTACATTCGACAGAGCGGAGCGTGAGTGTCCGCCTGATTCAGAAAGGAAGGTAATTGACGATGACAAAAGAAGTACAGGATTATGTTGCACAGAAAAGCAGAGATCTGATGGCAGCGCCGTCATGCTGTGCGGAGGCGAAGGCAGCGGCCCAGGCATGGCTGGATGCTCTTGGAACAGAGAACGAGGCTGCAGAGACAGAGAAATATATTGCAGAACTTGAAGAAGATATTGTCTCGGTTGATGACCTGATCGCTCTTGCGGAATCTGAGACAGGTGCAAAGATCTTCGGCGAGGAAGGCGCCAAAGGGGTTGCGGCTCACGGAAGAGAAATAAAAGCAGCGGGCGCGAAATACTGTGACTGTCCGGCGTGCGCGGCGGTTGCGGCGATTCTGGAGAAGAAGGAAGAAATGCTGAAATAATCGGGATGCCGGAAAACGGGGAGGCCGGGGACAAAATACTTTTTGCCCCGGTTCCCTTATGATAACCGGAAATGCCAGGTGACCCGGGAGAATCACTCTCCCGGGAATTTTATGCCATTCTGTCGGCGGACTTCATCGATCACCCGGATCGCATCAAGGGAATACTGCAGGTACTTGTGATCGATCTCCTGGTTTCGGATCAGTTCTGAGAATTTCTCGACCTCATAGACCATGTCATTTTCCGGCACAGGGCAGGAGATATCTTCTGTGGCTCCGCCGGTCAGCCCGTCTCTGGAGCCTTCACGCAGGCGCAGTGTGATATTTTGCGGATGGCTCACATAATCGATCAGGATAGAACCATCTTCGCCCTGCAGGATGCTCTGGGTTACGGAATTTGATATTTTGGAATAGACTGCTTCGGCGATCATGTTATTATATTTCATGAGCACGATTCCGTTTCCGTCAAATCCGTTTTCCAGTTTTGTGGAAACTGCGCTGATTTCATCGGGCATGCCGAAGAGACGGACGAGGGAGTGGATGCAGTATACGCCGATATCCATGACAGCTGCATTGCCGAGATCCGGATTAAATGCGTTCTGCACAATTCCCTGCCGGAAATCATCGTACCGGCTTGAATACTGGCAGAATTCAAATGTCACCCTGCGGAGCGCGCCGATGCGGGGAAGTTCAGCCTTTATCCTGTCATAAACCGGATTGAAGTCCGGGCGCATGGCTTCCAGAAGGACACGCTTATTCTTTTTCGCGCAGTCGATCATGGAGCGGACTTCTGCTTCATTTACTGCCATTACTTTCTCGCAGAGAACATGTTTCCCATGCTCCAGCGCCTGGATGGTCTGGCGGCAGTGCACTCCGTTGGGGGATGCCACGTAGACAGCGTCCAGATCAGAGTTCAGGAAAGCCTCATAGTCTGTAAATATGTTGGGGATGCCGTGCTTTTTGGCGAAAGCGTCTCCGGTCTCCTGTTTTCTTGAGTATACGGCGCCAAGTTCCATGTCAGATGACTGAAGGACAGCGTCGCAGAGCATATCGCTGATGAAGTTGGTTCCGATGATTCCGAGTCTGAGTTTCATTTGATTTCCCTCCGTTTGATTTTCCTCTGTTCCGTTTATTTCCGTTCCATTTATCACTGCCTCATTTTCCGGCTGAGGTGCAGGATCTTCTGAAAAACAGCGATTCAGGCACGCTGTGCGATCTAACAGAAAAATTCTTCCGCAGCGCGGATCAGATATCCGGTATCTTCCGCGCCTGCCGTCTCGTACGGCGAATGCATGGCAAGCTGAGGCAGTCCGATATCAACCGTGTTTAACGCTACCTGTGTGTTGGAGATGTTGCCGAGAGTGGAGCCCCCCGCCATATCGGAGCGGTTTGTAAAGGTCTGCACCGGCACATCTGCAGAGCGGCAGATGTCACGGAACATGGCTGCGGACATGGCGTCTGTGCAGTATTTCTGGTTGGCGTTAAATTTGATCACGATGCCGCCGTTTAATGTCGGCCGGTTTGCGGGATCTGACTTGTCTGTGTGGTTTGGGTGAACGGCGTGGGCATTGTCCGCCGAGATCATCAGACTGTCCGCCAGGTGAATCAGGTATTCTTCTCTGGTATATCCGAGACAGTC
Organism: Candidatus Mediterraneibacter vanvlietii; assembly: GCA_019113645.1. Taxonomy (GTDB): domain Bacteria; phylum Bacillota; class Clostridia; order Lachnospirales; family Lachnospiraceae; genus Mediterraneibacter; species Mediterraneibacter vanvlietii. The sequence continues at coordinate 7,291 of DXGZ01000132.1, forward strand.
ATGGATCCGTGTCAGCGTGTCATAGAGGAATGTGGAGGCTGCCCCCTGTTTCGTGCCGCTTCCCACCTCTTCGTTGTCCAGGACACAGTGAACTGCCATATATTCCTGGCGTTTTCCTGCGAGAAATCCGCGCAGGGAAGCGTAGGCGCACTGCAGGTCATCCAGCCGCCCGCAGGAGATAAATTCTTCTGAAGCACCCCAGATACTTGCCTTCTGACGGTTATAGAGGAACAGGTCATGCCCGAGAATTTCATCAGCTGTTACCCCTGCACTTTTGGCGATCAGATCCATGAATGTTCCTTTTGCGGAGAGTGTCCCATAGAGGGGAAGCATATCTTTCTGCGCATTGTATTTATATCCGCTGTTTGCCTCACGGTTCATGTGGATAGCAAGGTTCGGGATGAGAATCAGGTCGCGGTCTATATTGATCAGCCGGGAGATGAACTGACCGGATGCGCTGTCTTTTATAACGATGCGGCCTGCCACAGAGAGCGGACGGTCGAACCAGGGAGCGCAGAGCATTCCGCCGTAGCCCTCCACGTTCAGACGGATATATTTTCCGTCCGCTTCCAGCTCCGGGTTCTCTTTGATTTTGAATGTGGGTGAATCACTGTGGCTGGCTATGATGCGCATCCCTTTCATCTCTGTCTCCGGAATGGAGAATGCGATGAGGGAGGAATCGTTTCTGGTCACGAAATATCTGCCGCCCGGCTGGAGGGTCCACTTTTTGTTCTCTTCCAGCTGGGTGAAATGCTCGTCCAGAAGTGCTTTTTTCATATTATCTACCGCATGAAAACAGGTCGGGCTGTTTTCGAGAAAAACCGCGAGGTCGCGGGAAACCGTACTGTTCATATGTAAGAATGCTCCTTTTCATGATTTATGTTTTCAGAATATAATTCTGGAGTCATTGTGTCAAGATTGATTTGTATTCGCAACGGCGGCATGACTGCGTGAAGAGGCAGGAGGGATACCGGATGCGGCAGGCCTGACAGCTGTACGTTTTCGCCGCTTTACAATACGAAAAAGCTCACGTATACTTGGACTTATAAAGGAGCTGATAAGTATGAGAATATTGATTGCCGAGGATGAGAAGGACTTAAACGGGATTCTCGCTTCAAGGCTGAAATCAGAACATTACAGTGTGGATTCCTGCTATGACGGCGAGGAGGCATGCGCGTATCTGGACAGTGCGGAGTATGACGCGGTGATTCTGGACATTATGATGCCGAAGCTGGACGGGCTCAGTGTACTGAAGCGGATGAGGAACGGAAATGACGGGACACCGGTGCTTCTTCTGACTGCGAAGGACAGTATTGAAGAACGGGTGATGGGACTGGATGCCGGAGCGAACGATTACCTGGTGAAACCGTTTGCCTTCGAAGAGCTGCTGGCGCGGATCCGGGTGCTTTTAAGAAAGCCTGCGGAGACGCCGAAGACATGTTATAAGGTGGCGGATCTGGAAGTGCATATGGATACGCAGCAGGTGACAAGGGGCGGAGAGGAGATCCGCCTGTCGGGAAAAGAGTTCGCCCTTTTGAGATACATGGTTCAGAACGAGGGAATCGTGCTGTCTCGGGACAGGCTGGAGCAGCATCTCTGGAACTTTGACTATGCGGGCGGATCGAATGTGATTGACGTATATATCCGCTATCTGCGGAAGAAGATCGATGAAGGCCGTGAGCCGAAACTGATTCATACGGTGCGGGGAGCCGGATATGTACTGAAGGTGAAAGAATGAGACGGATATCGCTGAAGCTGAAACTTACATTATTATACACGTTTTTCATGGCGCTGCTGACGTGTGCGGCGCTGGCGATTTTGTTTTCCCTGAGCAGCAGGGAGGTGCTTACTTCCGTGCAGTCGAAGCTGGAGCGCCACGTGCAGGAGAGTGCGGAGGAGATTTCCTGGCGGAACGGTGAAGTGAGAGTGGATTCGGATTTTTATTCGGTAACGCGGGACGTGTATCTTTCATTATATAATGAAGACATGTATTTCATGTATGGACGTCTGCCTCACGGGTTCAGCGCGCAGCCTGAACTTTCGGACGGGGAAATGCGTACGATCCGGGATGGAACTATGGAATGGTATGTGTATGACATGTCAATCCGGCTGTCTTCCGGAGATGTGTATTATATCCGGGGTGTGACTTCGGTTACGAATGCTGAGGAGAGCTTTTCCATTACCATTCGATTTGCCATGTTTATCCTGCCGCTTATGGTGGCGGCAACGGCGGTTATCGGATACCGTTTTACGAGAAGAACGCTGCTTCCTGTCCGCCAGATTACTGAGACAGTTCAGGAGATTCGGGCGGATGCGGACCTCTCCAGACGGATTGCGCTGCCGGAGGGCAGGGGGAAACAGCGGGATGAGATCTATGTTCTGGCAGACACATTTGACGGGATGCTATCAGAGCTTGAGGATGTGTTTGAGCGGGAGAAGCGGTTTACATCCGATGTCTCCCATGAGCTGCGGACTCCGGTCAGTGTGATCCTCGCCCAGTGCGGAGCGCTTATGGAAGAGAAGTCGTTGGAACCGGAAGTCAGGGAACAGATCGGCCTGATTGAGCGAAAAGCGCGGGGAATGGCAGAGATGATCTCCCAGCTTCTGTTCCTGTCACGGGCGGATCAGGGGCGGCAGCCGCTGCAGCGTGAACGGGTGAATATCAGTGAACTTACGGAGATGACGGCGGAGGAACAGCAGATGCTTGCGGAGGCAGACGGACGCGGAGTTCGTATTGCCTGTAAGATTCAGGAGGATATTTTCGCGGATGTAGATGAGACCCTCTATATTCGGCTTCTCGTGAATCTGATTTCAAATGCGGTGCGGTACAGTCATGAGAATGGGGAAGTGAAAGTCGGACTCCGCAAGGAGGAAGATGTGGCGGAAGGATATGTGCTCGACTATGGGACAGGTATATCTGCTGATGCACTGCCCCATATCTGGGAGCGGTTTTACCGGGCGGATCAGTCTCGGTCAGAAAGACAGCATTCCGGTCTGGGGCTGTCCATGGTGAAATGGATCGCCGAGGCGCATGGCGGCAGTGTGTCGGTAAGAAGCCGGGAAGGCGCGGGCAGCATGTTCCTGTTTCGGATTCCTCTGGAAGCTGCTGATGAGACAGAAAATGAAGAAAAAAGTGAAAAAAATTAAGAATTCTAATCTTCCTTTAATCTTTGCAGGGTATATTCATATCAACGAAAACAAATAAATAACAATACACAGGGCGGAAGAGTCCGTGATGAAGAAAGATGAAGGGAGAAAGAAAAATGAAAAAATTAGCAGCAGTATTACTGGCAGGAGCAGCAATTGGAGTATTTACAGGATGCGGAAACGGAGGAAGCGATATCGGAAGAGATGCGGCTCTGGAGGCTGCGCTCAATGATGCGGGAGTCAGTGAATCTGACACGTCAAGACTTCAGGTGTCCGAAGAGAGGGATGATGGAAGGAAAATTTACGAGATCCGCTTCGATGTCGGCCAGACGGAATATGACTATGAGATTCTCGCGTCTGATGGTCAGGTGATCAGTTCGGATATCGACAGCAGCAGAGAAGCGTCAGCAGGCAATGCAGGTACAGGTGCACAGAGTACAACTCAGACGGACGGAACAGGCCAGAGCACTGTACAGGATGATGCAGCGCAGCAGAACACTGAGCAGGCGGGAAATGCTCAGAACCAGCAGAGCGGAGCAGCGAATAATGCAGAGGTTGCGGTGAGCCTGGAGGAGGCATCAGCCATTGCCCTTGAGAAAGTGCCGGGAGCAACGGAAAATGATCTGAGAATTGAACTTGATTATGATGACGGCAGATACAGATACGAGGGAGATATCATTTATCAGCAGGTTGAGTATGATTTTGAGATTAACGCAGATACAGGAGAAGTTATTGAGTGGAGTGAAGAGAGAGGGTAATTCGCTCTGAACAGAGAAGCCGATCTGAAGCCGGCCCAAAGCGAGGTTCATTGATCGCGCGGCGGGAACGGCGATGTAATAAAAGGCATCCGGGATATGAAAACACAGTAATCGCTTGACGAATCAGGGGAAACTTGGTATAATTTGAAAGATGCATGAGTAGAATAAATCATGCAGTGCGGCGGAAACGGTCGAAGCTGTTTTGCCGATATGCGTAAGGCGCAGTAGCCAAGTGGTAAGGCGTGGGTCTGCAACACCCTGATTCACCGGTTCAAATCCGGTCTGCGCCTCTTTTGAAAGACTGTGATGAAATATTCTGAATGCCAGTCGGCATTCAGAATATTTTTTTCTTTATCCAAAAAAGTATCAGGCGATTGATTTTCAGGATTTTGCCGGGAGGGAGATGAAAATGAGAAGAAAACTGATAAAAATCACAGCGGCAGCGGGGATGGCAGTAGTGCTGTTGTCAGGCTGCGGTTCCGGCGGGAATTATACCCCATCGAACGCGGGAAGCTCAGACGGGCAGACGGACGGATCCGCGACATCGAATAAAGAGGAAGAACTGCAGGCGGAAATTGATGCGCTGCAGCAGGAGATCGATGATCTGAAGAATGCCCAGGGCCAGCAGAGCACAGCAGAAAATGCGCAGGATGATTCTGCTGGAGCTGAAAACAGTCAGAGCCAGACGGATATGGGAAATACGCAGAGCTCATCAGAGACTCAGGCATCCGGCACAGGAAGGATCAGTGTGGAAGAGGCAAAACAGATTGCGCTCGAGCGGGTGCCGGGGGCAACGGATCAGGATATATCTATTGAGCTGGACGAAGATGACGGATGGTATATCTATGAGGGAGACATCCTTTATAATCGGATAGAATATGAATTCGAGATCGATGCGGAGACGGGATCGATTCTGAAATGGGAGCAGGAGAGATGGTGAGTCCGGAGACACGGATTCACTGTCTTGCATGTTTACTGCCGCAGAAGGGGATACCATGGAGCGCTTCTTCGGCTGTGGAACTGTTATGCTATTGTATGACAGCCGGAAGATTTTAGTTTACGGGGCTGGCGGACAGTGTTATACTATTCTGAGAATCTTGAGTGAGAAGGAGTTATTGGGAGATGGATTTAACAACGATTCGGGAGATATTTAAGAACAGGGAGGAGTATCTGGATAAGAAAATTACGATTGGCGGATGGGTGCGCAGTATCCGTGATTCCAAGACGTTTGGCTTCATTGTTGTGAACGACGGCTCTTATTTCCAGCCGCTTCAGGTAGTATATCATGACAGGATGGACAACTTCGCGGAGGTGTCGAAACTGAATGTAGGAGCAGCAGTGATCGTGACCGGAACGCTTGTGGCAACCCCGCAGGCGAAGCAGCCGTTTGAGATTCAGGCGGATGAAGTGACAGTGGAAGGGGCGTCAGCTCCGGATTATCCGCTTCAGAAGAAGCGTCATACATTTGAGTATCTTAGAACGATCTCACATCTGCGTCCTCGCACGAACACATTTCAGGCAGTGTTCCGCGTGCGTTCGCTGGCGGCTTACGCGATTCACAAGTTTTTCCAGGACAGAGGATTTGTCTATGTGCACACTCCGCTGATTACCGGAAGTGACTGTGAGGGTGCGGGCGAGATGTTCCGCGTGACAACGCTTGATATGGAAAATGTTCCGAAAAATGAAGATGGAACAGTGGATTATACAAAGGATTTCTTCGGGAAAGAGACAAGCCTTACTGTGAGTGGTCAGTTAAACGGCGAGACATATGCTCAGGCGTTCAGAAGCATCTATACATTCGGACCGACTTTCCGCGCGGAGAATTCCAACACAACGAGACACGCAGCGGAATTCTGGATGATCGAGCCGGAGATCGCGTTCGCGGATCTGGAGGATGATATGGATCTGGCAGAGGATATGCTGAAATACGTGATTTCCTATGTGCTTGAGAATGCTCCGGAAGAGATGAACTTCTTTAATTCATTCGTTGACAAGGGACTTCTGGACAGACTTCACAATGTCGTGTCATCTGAGTTCGCAAGAGTGACTTATACAGAGGCGATTGAGCTTCTGGAGAAGAATAATGACAAGTTTGAGTATAAGGTTTCATGGGGCTGCGATCTGCAGACAGAGCATGAACGCTACCTCACAGAGCAGATTTATAAACGTCCTGTTTTTGTGACAGACTATCCGAAGGAAATAAAAGCGTTCTATATGAAACAAAATGATGACGGAAAGACGGTTGCAGCTGTGGATTGTCTTGTTCCGGGAATCGGTGAGATCATCGGCGGAAGCCAGAGAGAGGATGACTATGACAAGCTTCTGAACCGTATGAAAGAGCTGGGACTTAAGGAAGAGGATTATGATTTCTATCTTGATCTGAGAAAATACGGCTCTACAAGACATGCAGGATTCGGGCTTGGATTCGAACGCTGCGTGATGTATCTGACAGGTATGTCGAATATCAGAGACGTGATTCCGTTCCCGAGAACGGTCAACAACTGTGAACTGTAGGGGAATCGAAGATTCAGCTGAGGGCGTAACATATGATTATGTACGCCCTTTTCTGCTTTTCATTAACAGATGCCCGTACAGGGGAAGGAGAGGAGTATGAAGTTTATTCATATTGCGGATGTACATCTGGGAGCGAGACCGGATGCAGGACCCATGTACAGCGCAGGGCGTGCGCAGGAACTTTGGGATACGTTTCGCGGCATTATATCACTGTGCGAAGAAGAGCGCACAGACCTGCTTCTGATTGCAGGAGATCTGTTTCACCGGCAGCCTCTTATGCAGGAACTCAAAGAGGTGAATTATTTGTTCACCGGACTTTCTCATACCAGAGTTGTGCTGATTGCGGGAAATCATGATTATATAAGGCTGGATTCCAACTACAGGACATTTGAGTGGGCGGAAAATGTATATCCGCTGTTCGGAGAAGAACTGGAGTATATGGATTTTCCTGAATTGAACACGGCTGTCTATGGGTTCAGTTATCACAGGCGTGAGATCACGGAGCCAAAGTATGATCAATGCAGGGCGTGCGGCATCGAGCCCTTCGAAATCCTGCTCGCCCATGGCGGTGATGAACGGCATATTCCTATTGACTGGAGGGCGCTGAACAGTTCCGGATTCACCTATGCAGCTCTCGGACACATTCATAAGCCGCAGGCGCTTGTGAAAGACCGGATTATCTATGCCGGGGCGCTGGAACCGGTGGATAAAAATGACACCGGAGCTCACGGATATGTGCGCGGGGAAATCACAGGCGCGGGAATCCGGACGCAGTGGATCCCATATGCGCGGCGGGAATATATTCATCTTGAACTCCCTGTTTCTCCGGGTGATACGACAGGAAGTGTTTGGAAGAAAATGGAGAAACAAATAGATAATTATGGAAATGAAAATATTTACAGAGTGTCGCTTCTGGGTAAAAGAGATCCGGATATAAGCTTTGACACAGAATGGCTTGGGAGATGTGGAAATGTGATCGAGGTTGCAGATGATACCAGCCCTGCCTATGATTTTGAGGCGCTTTACAGGGAGAACGAGAACACGGTGCTTGGGCGGTATATGGAACATTTCGCGGGATGCAGTGAGGGAAGCATTGAATACCAGGCGCTGTGCGAAGGCGTGGACGCGCTTCTGGAGAGCAGAAAATGATCGGACATATATGATCGGATAGATATTAAGAAGGCGGAAGGTATGATAATAAGGGAATTGTACATAAAGAATTTTGGAAAGTTTTCAGAACAGCATTTCTATCTCCACGACGGCCTGCAGGTGATCAGCGGGGAGAACGAGTTCGGGAAATCGACGATCCATGCGTTTATCCGCGCGATGCTCTTCGGGCTTGAGCGGGGGAGAGGCCGCGCGGCGGTGAAGGATGATTTTACACGGTATGAACCGTGGGACAATCCGGGATATTATGCCGGTGTGATGCGGTTTAGCTGCGGGGAAAGGAACTTCCGGCTGGAGCGGAATTTTGCCAGGGCAAACAGGCAGGTTTCCCTTGTATGTGAGGATGACGGGGAAGAGCTTTCCGTTGAGCACGGAGACCTGAACATGCTTCTCGGCGGGATGACGGGTGAACTGTTCGACAGCACGGTGTCAGTGGGACAGCTGAAGTCGCGGCCGGGAGAGGAGCTTGCGGAAGCTCTGGAGAATTATGCGGCTGACTATCTGGAGACCGGCGGGGTGCAGATCGATCTGAACCGGGCAGTGCAGATCCTGAAAGAAAAGAAGAAGGCTGCGGCAAGAGCGCTCAGGGAAGAGAAGGATCGGCAGGAGGACGGGCGGAGAGAACTCCGTCAGGAATGCGCCTACCTGGAGCGGGATATGGAAGATCTGCAGCGGGAATACGAAGAGAAGCAGGGACAGATGGAACAGATCAGCAGGGCAGAAAACGATCGGGAGAATGCAGGATGGGACAACGCTGACGGGGATTGTTCCGGGGCAGAGAAATTCTCTGCAGATGAGTCGGAAGTGAAGAAGGCAGTACAGGAGGCAGAAAATATGTCTTCGAAGAGCCTTCTTCTGGCGGGTGCGGCGGGAATTCTGATCGGCATACTGGGGCTGGTATGGAGCGGGATAACCGCAGGACTGGGTGCGTCTGGAAGCTCGCTGTCGTTTGCGGTGATTGCAGGACTGATCGGAGTGACTGGGGTTATCCTTCTGGGCTGCGGGATCGCATCGAAACTGAGGACGAAAAACAGAAGTATCCGGGCGATACATGAAGAGAAGGTCCGGAAGGAGACGAAGGATCGGGAGGAAGCAGATAAAGAAAAAACGGCCGGGGAGAAGAAAGTGAATGAAGTCCGTCAGGAGCGAAAGCGGCTGGAATGGGAACTGACAAGGATACAGAGACAGTGGAAAGAAAAGGAAATCCGAAGAGGAAATCTGCAGGAACAAATCGATGAATTCGGTCCGGGAGAGGTGCAGAAAGCGCTGGAAAAACAGTGCCGGGCGCTTGATCTGGCGGAAGAACATCTGATCCGGGCAGGGCAGGAGATGAGCAGCAGGACGGTCGACCTGGTAAACAGGAAGGCATCGGAGATATTTGCTGAAATCACAGACGGGAAATACGCGGGACTCTTCTATGACAGAGGGAAAGGTTTCCGAGTCTGGGACGGGATGAGGCAGATCCCCGCTGAACGGCTGAGCCGCGGGACACTGGAACAGATCTGGTTTGCTTTCCGTATGGCGGGTGCGCAGGCGCTCCAGGAAGAACCAATGCCGATCATTCTGGACGAAACTTTTGCATTTTATGATGATAAAAGGACGCAATCTGCGTTAAAATGGTTGAGAGGACAAAAAAAGCAGGTTATAATATTTACCTGTCATGATGCTAGGGGCTAAAGGTCATGCGTTTCATGCTTGCATGAAAAAGCATGACTTTGAGACCCGTAAAAACATGAGAAAGTAGCCCATTAGGGCGGATTTCGAATGTTTTTAGGATTGCGGGAGCATGCAAGGCGGAGCAATCCGTAGCAGCATAGGGGGCAAAAGTCCTTTTGCCCCCTGCATTATGTCGTTAAGAGAGAAGAATTAGTTTAAGAAGGATGAGTTTTCATGAAGATAGCATTGCCAAGAAAAGTAATGATGATCATTAATAATCTTCAGCTGCACGGGTATGAGGCCTTTGCTGTAGGCGGCTGTGTAAGAGATTCTATCCTTGCGCGCAGGCCTGAGGACTGGGATATCACCACATCCGCGCGTCCGGATGAGATCAAGAAACTGTTCCGAAGAACGGTGGATACGGGAATTGAACACGGAACGGTCACGGTCCTGCTGGGGAAGGATCATTATGAGGTAACAACGTACCGTGTTGACGGAGCGTACGAGGACAACCGGCATCCGAAAGAGGTCCGTTTTACAACCAGGCTGGAAGAGGATCTGCGGCGCAGGGATTTTACGATAAATGCGATGGCATATAATGATGAAGTGCGTCTCGTGGATGTGTTCGGCGGGATGCAGGACTTGAACCATCACCTGATCCGGTGTGTAGGCGATCCGATGGAACGCTTCTCGGAAGACGCACTTCGGATTCTGCGGGCAGTGCGTTTCTCAGCGCAGCTGAATTTTCCGATAGAGCCGGCAACAGCTGACGCGGTGAGGAAGCTGGCGCCGACTCTGGAACACATCAGCGCAGAACGGATTCAGACAGAGCTGGTCAAGCTTCTTGTGTCTCCTCATCCGGAGCGGATCCAGGATGCATATGAGCTGGGCATCACGAAGGTGATTCTTCCGGAGTGGAATGCAATGGTCGGTGTGGCGCAGAAGACGCCTCACCATAAATACGATGTGGCAGAGCATACGCTCCGCGCGCTGAAAAATGTGAAAAGAGACAAGATCCTGCGGCTCACGATGCTTTTCCACGACATGGGTAAACCGTCAGCCAAAGCAACAGATGAAAACGGCAGGGATCATTTCAAAGGGCACGCCCTTGTGAGCGAGGAGATCGCACGCCGGGTTATGAGAAGGCTGAAGTTTGACAATGAGACAGTGAAGAAAGTAACCCGTCTGGTATGTTACCATGATTACCGCATGGAGGCGACGCCGGCAAATGTCCGCCGTGCCATGAACCGGATCGGAGTCGAACTTTTTCCCTATTATCTCGCTGTGCGTATGGCGGATGTGAAAGCGCAGAGCACATACCGCAGAAGAGAGAAGATAGAGAATATCGTTGCGATCAGGGAGCTCTATCAGGAGGCCCTTTTGAATGATGAATGCGTGACGCTGCGGCAGCTTGCGGTAAGCGGACGTGACCTTATGGAACTCGGAATGCGGCCGGGACGTGAGATGGGCAGCATGCTGAGCGAGCTGTTGGAATACGTGATTGATGATCCTGAAAGAAACAACAAAGAGACACTGTGCGCTTATGTAAAAGAAAAACTTGGTTTGTAATCATACTTCGGCTGTCCCCTTCATAGATTAGAAAGAATCAGAATACGCGGTGACAGGGGGCAGCCATGAGAGAAGAATACGAACTGGAAGTATTGGAGCGCTATGATATAGAAGTGAAAAGCACCCGAAGAATCAGGGGTGCGTTTTTTTGCGATACAAATGAGGGAACGATGCTGTTGAAGGAGACGAAAATCTCCGGGCGGCGCGCTCCCTTTCTGTATCTTGTTCTCAGCGCGATTGAAGAGAGGGGAAATGTAAAAGTTGACACGCCCGTCTTCACCAGAGACGGGGAGCTTCTTGTCACTTCAGGGGACGGGTCTGTATATATGCTGAAGAAATGGTATCAGGGAAGAGAGACTGATATCAGGCAGGAGAGCGAGATTGCCCGCGCTGCGGTGGAGATGGCGAAACTCCACAGTGAACTGCGGCAGGGCGTGACTGGAACCGGGCGAAACGGCACGGTCCGGACCGGGCAGGTCTGTGATGTTCAGGTGCGTGACGGTCAGGAACGGAACAGGCAGGAAGGAAACACACAGGGAGATCAGGTGGAAATACCTGTGGTTCCGGCAGGGAGAGACCCTGTTGAGGAAATCAGACGGCACAACAGAGAACTGAAAAAGGTCCGCGCGTTTGTCCGGGGGCGGGTTGCGAAGAATGAATTTGAATATCTCTTCCTGGACAGTTTTGAGAAAATGTACTGTCTGGCGGAAGCGGTTCTTCTCCGAATGGAAAATTCATCAGCGTCAGAGCTCTTTGAGGAAAGCGTCAGATGCGGTTATCTTGTGCACGGCGATTACAACTACCATAATCTGCTGATGTTGAGAGATGGGATGGCGGTGACTAATTTCGAACATATGCGTGTAGATATACAGGTGCGTGATCTCTATTACTTCATGCGGAAAGCAATGGAAAAGAATCATTGGAAACTAAAAACTGGACAGAGGATTCTAGAGTCCTACGAGAGCGTCCGCAGACTCAGCGATGAGGAGAGGGAATATGTGGGGCTGTGCCTGGCTTATCCGGAAAAGTACTGGAAGACAGCCAGTACTTATTACCATTCCAACAAAGCGTGGCTGCCGGAAAAGTATGTGGAAAAGCTTGAGATTGCGGTGCGGCAGAACGAGGAGAAGAGCGATTTTCTGAAAAAGATATTCCACGTGACGCTGTAACAGTTCGCGTCAGTGAAAACATTGAAATGTTCGTGCGGGTAAAAACATTGAAAAATCTTGACAAAGCCTGATGAAACCGTTATAACAATACATAAAGGCGGAAATATGCGCCCGTTTAGGCATATTCCCCTTTCAAAACCAGTAAAAAATTGTACGGAAGTACAGTCAGGAGGAGGAATTATCCATGAACAAAACAGAATTAATCGCAGCCATCGCTGAGAAGGCAGAAATATCAAAGAAAGATTCTGAAAAAGCATTAAAAGCCTTTGTTGACGTGGTAACAGAACAGCTTAAGAATGATGATAAAGTTCAGCTTGTTGGATTTGGTACATTCGAGGTAAGCAAGAGGGCTGCCAGAGAGGGAAGAAATCCGCAGACAGGTAAAACAATGAAGATCGAGGCTTGCAAAGCGCCGAAGTTCAAAGCGGGCAAAGCGTTAAAAGACGCGATCAACTAATTGCGGTATACAGATAGAGAACCGGATTGAGAAAACAGGCACTTACGATGGGATACATTGTAAGTGCCTTTTTATCAGGTGCGGAGAGTTAAGGTCGAGAGAACAGGACATAGAAGAATGAAGAAGAGAATTCAGAAGAACAGAACGGAGGAAAAGAGATGCGTTTGGATAAATTTCTGAAGGTTTCCAGGCTGATCAAAAGGCGCACCGTGGCAAATGAGGCTTGCGATGCCGGGCGTGTTACGGTAAATGGCAGACCGGCGAAGGCTTCCGTGCAGGTGAAGCCGGGAGATGTGATTGAGATTCAGTTCGGAACCAAAACTGTGAAAGCAGAAGTTCTCAAACTGGAGGACACTACCAAAAAAGAGAACGCGGCAGAACTGTTCCGGTATCTGTAACAGCGGGCGCTCGTCCCATGGAACAGCCCGCTTGAAAAATCATGCGAGCATGATTTTTTCTCCCGTGCAGTCCCATGGCTGAACTGTTATGAAAAATATATACCAGTCGCAGGAATAAACGGGAACAACCCCTCATATATTTAAAAGCAGAGCGGGAGGGGATTGGATGGAAGAACAGCGTATTGCGAAAACGCATAAACTGGTTGTAAATAACAGAAAAACGAGTATGGTAACAGGTGTGCTGGATGTGCTCTCTTTTGATCTGAATGAGGTTCTCCTGGAGACAGAGCAGGGAATGCTTATGGTCAAGGGGACGGATCTGCATGTCAACCGGCTGAGTGTGGAAAAAGGAGAAGTGGATCTGTCGGGAAATATCGACAGTATTGCGTATTCCAGCAGCACTCCGGCAGGGAGGCAGGGCGAGAATTTCCTGTCCAAGTTGTTTAAGTAGGCGGCGCTATGATACTCGGGATCGGAAGGGAAGCTGACGTTTTTCTGTATGCGGCGCTTTCGGGACTGTCTGTGTGGGCAGCGTACGGAATTCTGATCTGCTTCAGGAAGATTGTCAGTCATCGGAGGATTATGATCAGTCTGGAAGATATTGTATTCTGGATTGGAGCGAGCGTTTACATTTTCCGGAAAATGTATGATGCCACATACGGGACAGTGCGCTGGTTTTTTGTCCTGGGCGCCCTGTGCGGGGCAGGAGCCGGAGCACTGATATTTCGTCTGGCAGGAAAAATCCTGGTAAAGGTTAAGAAAAAACTTGAAAAGTACAGGAAAACCAGATAGAATGTTTTTAACGTTGGGGAGTAATAAAATTATTAATAACAGGGTGAGCATGAATGGGTAAAATGAAAAAAACAGGGACAGGCCGGATGCAGAAGAGGAAGAATGCGAGGCTCAGACATTATAAGAGAAGTATTGTGATGATCTGCGCGGTGTTGGTCTGCCTTACAGGGGCACTTGCGGTGGGCTCTCTCAGCCTTCACGCGAAGAATGCTCAGTACAAGGAGCAGGAAGAGGAGCTTACTGCTCAGATCAAGGAGCAGGAAGAGCGCGCCAAAGAGGTTGAAGAGTTCGAAGAGTACGTTAAGACGGACGATTATATCAAGGAAACAGCAGAAGACAAACTCGGTCTGGTTGACCCGAACGAGATTATATTTAAGCCGGCACAGTAAACTGCGGCGGAAAAGGAATTCATAAGGTTACGAATGAAGACTCCGGGAGAAATTCTCCCGGAGTCTTTGTTTCATCAGATAGTCGGAACAGGGAGGGGATTCGGTATGAATGAAGGACAGGCACTGCATGGGAGCCCTTATGTGGAACAGATAGAAAAATACGCGCAGTCGCTGAAGCAGCTCTCCAGGACATTTCTCGGGCTGGAGGAAAAGCGTCAGGCTTTTTCGGATGAAGAGATCGAGGGAATGTTTATGCGGGTGAGGGAAAGAGTGTGCGGCAAATGCGAGAAGTGCGACTGGTGCTGGGGAGAGAATTTTATCCACACTTACCAGATGGGGTATGATATTCTGGCAGCAGTGGATCAGTATGGAAACGAGCTCAACACGGAGACGAAGCGGAAGCTGATGCAGAGATGTATTATGGCTCCGCGCTTTCTGCGGGAGATGCTCGATGGTTTTCATGAAGCCAGACAGAATATCATATGGGTGAACCGTATCGCGCGCAGCCGGGAAGGCTGTGCGATACAGATGGATACATTTGCGGATATGATCCGCAGCACGGCGAAGGAGCTGGAGGACAGCATCTTCACAGATGAGCGGTTGGAGAAGAAACTGATGGCGGTCCTCAGAAAAAAAGGGATTCGGGTGCTGTATACCCGTTTTTTCATGAACGGGGAGGGCAAGTTCGAGATCCACGTTACAGCCAGGAGCATGGGGAAGAAAAAAGTGCCGGTGAAGGAAGTTGTGAAGGCGGTGTCAGATGCGGCGGGGCGAAAATTCGTCCTGCCGTCCGATGCTGCCCAGATGATCGGAAATCGCTATGCCACGGTTATATGCCGCGAAGGTCCGGTGTTTTATACTCTGCAGGGAACTGCGAGAATCGGCAAAGGATGTTCCCGGATATCAGGGGACAGTTTTGCCATGATGGAGCTCCCGGGAGGGAGACAGGCTGCGGCGCTTTCGGACGGTATGGGAGCCGGTGAGGAAGCCTGCCGGGAGAGTACTCTGGTCATTGAACTGCTGGAAGAACTGCTGAACGCGGGATTTCCGGAAAAAACAGCGATCCAGATGATCAACACAACGCTTGTGATGGGCCGGGAGGAAATTCACTATTCTACAGTGGACATGACTGTGTTCGACCTGTACACGGGCGAGTGCGAGATTATCAAGGCGGGAGCGTCGTCCACATTTATAAAAAAGAAGGACAGCGTGGAACATTTGAGCTCCACCAGTCTGCCCATCGGAGTTGTGAACCGGATCGAAATCGACTCGGTGAAAAGGAAGCTGGAGGACGGGGATTTTGTCATCATGGTGACGGACGGGATACTGGACGCTCTGCCTGTGGGAGAGCAGGATATTCTCCTGGAGACGATCATACAGGGGAGTTCGATTACAAATCCAAAAGAGATGGCGCACCATATTCTGGAGCAGGTGCTGGCGTGGACGGGAAAGGAACCTGCGGATGACATGACCGTGCTGGTGGTCGGGGTCTGGGAGGGATAAGAGCCCGGAACTCTTTACTTTTCAGAATGAATTGTTTATAGTTTACATATGATGAAAAAGGCAGAAAGAGAAGTTGAAGAATTTATTGGCAAATATGATATGATCCGGGAAGGAGACACAGTGATTGTAGGCGTATCGGGAGGAGCGGATTCGGTATGCCTGCTTTTTATGCTCTGCGCGCTCAGAGACCGCCTGGGCTTCCGGGTGAAGGTGTGTCACGTAAACCATGGTATCCGGGGAGCGGCTGCGGACGCGGATGAAGAGTATGTCCGCGGACTGTGCGGGAAACTGAGAGTGCCCTGCAGGATTTTTCGTGAAAATGTGGAATTAATTGCCAGAAACAGGAAACAATCTACCGAGGAAGCGGGAAGAACGGTGCGTATGGACGCGTTTGAGACGATGTGTCTTGAAGACGGAGGAACAAAGATTGCCACAGCCCATCACAGGGAAGACAATGCGGAGACTGTTCTGATGAACCTTGCGCGCGGGACAGGGCTTAAAGGGCTCTGCGGCATCCGCCCGGTAAATGGGAAATGGATACGTCCGCTTCTGGTTCTGGGGAAAAAGGAGATAGAAGAATATCTGCGCAGCCGGGAGATCTCCTGGTGTGAGGACGCGACAAACAGTGAGGATGATTATACAAGGAACCGGATCAGGCATAATATTATGCCTCTTCTGACAGAACAGGTGAATGCAGGCGCGGCACGGCATATGGATGAACTGTCCCGTCAGGCGCAGGAAGTCTGGGAGTATCTGGAACAGGGCGTAAAACGCGCGTGGAAACGCTGTGTAGAGCCGGAATACGAAGCGGGTTCAGACCAGGAAAGCGAAACGCTTCGCATAAAAGAACAGCCTTTCCGCAGCGAGGCATCTGCTGTGCAGAAGCAGCTTCTTCGGGAATGCATTGCCCGCGTAAGAGGAAGGGAGAAAGACATAGAAGCGGTTCATGTGATGTCTCTGCTGGCGCTTTTTGACAGACAGACAGGCCGGTCAGTCGATCTGCCGGGAGGCGTGAAGGCGGAGCGGACGTATGAAGGCGTCATTCTGAGAAAAAGCCCCGGGAGGCGTGACAGCGAGGACGGTACAAACGACCTGAAGCAGGGGGTGGAGATCCGGATTCCGGGAGAGACCCGGCTGCCCGGAGGAAAGGGAAAGATTCTCTGCCGTTTCATCGAGGGACCCAATCTCCTGGAAGCGAGGCAGATCCCGCAAAAAAGCTACACGAAATGGCTTGATTATGATATAATAAAATACGGTCTTTCCGCGAGAACAAGGAGAAGCGGTGATTACTTTACCGTTGATGGAGAAGGAAAGCGTCAGAAGCTGAAATCCTATTTCATAAATGAGAAAATACCGCGGGAAGAAAGGAAAAACATGCTTCTCATCGCTGATGGAGAACATATTGTGTGGATTCCCGGCAGGAGAATGAGCCGGGCATATCAGGTAGGAAGCACAACTAAGAAAATTCTTGAGATAAAGATAATGGAGGAGAACAGAAATGGCAGAGAAGATCAGAGTGCTTGTCCCGGAGGAAAAAGTAGATGAGAGGATCAGAGAACTTGGAAAACAGATCAGCGAGGATTATGCCGGAAAACAGATTCATCTGATCTGCGTATTAAAAGGCGGCGTATTTTTCATGTGTGAACTGGCGAAAAGAATTTCCGTACCGGTTTCCATGGATTTTATGTGTGTGGGAAGCTACGGGGACGGAACGTCTTCAAGTGGTGTTGTCCGCATAGCAAAAGATCTGGACGAATCGATTGAGAATAAAGAGGTGTTGATTGTTGAGGATATCATTGACTCGGGAAATACACTTTACTATCTGATCGATGTCCTGAAGAAGAGAAATCCGGCGAGCATGCGTCTCTGCACGCTTCTGGACAAACCGGACAGAAGAGTGAAGGACGTAAAGGTGGATTACTGCGGATTCGAGATTCCGGACGAATTTGTGGTCGGATATGGGCTGGATTATGCCCAGAAATATAGAAACCTTCCTTACATCGGTGTGGTGGAAGGTCTGGAATAGGAAGGAGCAGAAGATTTGGACAATAACAGAAAATACAGGAGTGTCAACAGTTCGACAATACTTATGTTTATAGTGCTTGTCGTTCTGGCGCTCTGGATGGGAAGCCGGCTTCAGATACACCGGCAGGAAATGACATACACGGAATTTGTATCTGAAGTGCAGCAGGATAATGTGACGGATGTATATATTGACCAGAGCAGCGCCGTACCCACAGGTACGGTTTCCTTCATGCTGAAGGATGAGGATACGGCAAGATCCGTCAATGTATCTGATGTAGATGAAGTGGAGACGCTTCTGGAAGAAAACGGTGTTGTATATGAGCTGTCGGCAGTTCCGGAAGAGTCCGTATTTACAACGGTTCTGCTTCCCCTGCTGATTACGCTCGGCGGGGTGCTTCTGATCTTTTACCTTATGAACCGTCAGAATGGCGGGGCGAATGCTAAGGCGATGAACTTCGGAAAGAGCCGGGCGCGTATGACGAACCATGACGAGATCAAGGTGACGTTCGCGGATGTTGCAGGCCTGAAGGAGGAGAAGGAAGAGCTGGAAGAGATCGTTGATTTCCTGAAGGCTCCCAAAAAATACGTGCAGGTAGGCGCCAGAATCCCGAAAGGAGTGCTTCTTGAGGGCCCTCCGGGAACAGGTAAGACACTTCTGGCAAAAGCGGTTGCAGGAGAGGCCGGAGTCCCGTTCTTCAGCATCTCGGGCTCTGACTTCGTGGAGATGTTTGTCGGTGTAGGTGCGTCCCGTGTCCGTGATCTTTTCCAGGACGCGAAGAAGAATGCGCCTTGTATTGTATTTATCGACGAGATTGACGCGGTGGCGAGACGCCGCGGAAGCGGTCTCGGCGGCGGACATGACGAGAGAGAACAGACGCTCAACCAGCTCCTTGTGGAGATGGATGGATTCGGCGTCAATGAAGGCATTATTGTTATGGCGGCGACAAACCGGAAAGATATCCTGGATCCCGCGATTTTAAGACCGGGGCGTTTTGACAGAAATGTAATTGTCGGAAGACCGGACGTGGGCGGAAGAGAGGAGATTCTGAAAGTCCATGCGAGAAACAAACCGCTCGGAGATGACGTGGATCTGAAGCAGATCGCGCAGACAACAGCCGGATTCACGGGCGCTGACCTGGAGAATCTTCTGAATGAAGCGGCAATACTTGCAGCCAAAGACAACAGAGTTTTCGTACAGCAGCAGGATATCCGCCATGCATTTGTAAAAGTGGGAATCGGTCCGGAGAAGAAGAGCCGGATTGTCTCTGAAAAGGAGCGCAGGATCACAGCTTATCATGAAGCGGGACACGCGATTCTGTTCCACCTTCTTCCGGATGTGGGACCGGTGTACAGTGTGTCGATTATCCCGACCGGCGGAGCGGGCGGTTATACGATGCCTCTTCCGGAGCGGGATGATATGTTCAATACAAAAGGGCATATGCTCCAGGAGATTACGGTTGCGCTTGGCGGACGCGTAGCGGAAGAAGAAATCTTTGACGATATTACGACCGGTGCGTCTCAGGACATCAAACAGGCTACAGCGATTGCAAAATCTATGATTACGAAGTTTGGTATGTCTGAGAGGCTGGGGCTGATCAACTATGATAATGACAGCGATGAGGTCTTTATCGGACGGGATTTCGGACACACATCCAGAGGCTACGGCGAGAAAGTTGCAGGAACGATTGACGAGGAAGTCAAGAGAATTATAGACGAATGTTACCTGAAAGCGCGCACGCTCATACAGGAGTACCATGATGTGCTTGATGCGTGTGCCAGACTTCTGCTTGAGAAGGAGAAGATAACAAGAAGCGAGTTCGAAGCGTTATTTGAGAACAGCGAGACTAAGGAGGCTTGATTTTATGAACATAGACGCGCTGTTCTGTGATGGCACGCAGGATTATGTGATTCCGGCCGAACCGAAAGAGAATGAGAAGATCATATTGAAATTCCGGACAGCACATAATGATGTGGAAGAAGTAAACATCCTGACGGAAGACCGCAGCTACGCGATGTGGAAGATCAGTTCAGGAAACGAGTTTGATTATTACGAGATTGTATGGCGGCTCGGAAGCGAACCGTTTCATTATTCGTTTGAGATCAAAAGCGGAGAACAGATCTGGTATTATAACCGGTATGGTGTTTCAGATCACAGAGAAGACTATTATTCATTTACGATTGTTCCGGGATTCTCGACCCCGGACTGGGCAAAAGGTGCGGTGATGTACCAGATTTTTGTGGACCGTTTCTGCAATGGAGATCCGACAAATGATGTGGAGAACAGCGAGTATTTCTATATCGGCGCGCCCAGCGCAAAGATAGAGAACTGGGAGCAGGTGCCTGCCGCTCTTGATATTCGTAATTTCTATGGAGGGGATCTTCAGGGCGTGATGGATAAACTGGATTATCTGCAGGATCTCGGAGTTGAGGTAATCTACTTTAATCCTCTGTTTGTATCACCGTCCAACCACAAATATGATATACAGGATTACGATTATATCGATCCCCATTACGGGAAAATCGTTGCTGACGGCGGTGAGCCGATTCCGGAAGGGGCACAGGACAACATTCATGCTACAAAGTACCAGAAGAGAGTCGGCGATATACGGAATCTCGAGGCGAGCAATGAGCTTTTTGCAAAGCTTGTGGAAGAAATGCATAAACGCGGAATGAAAGTGATACTGGACGGTGTGTTTAATCACTGCGGATCCT
The DNA here is from genome assembly GCA_019113645.1 of Candidatus Mediterraneibacter vanvlietii. GTDB lineage: Bacteria > Bacillota > Clostridia > Lachnospirales > Lachnospiraceae > Mediterraneibacter > Mediterraneibacter vanvlietii. The sequence goes on from DXGZ01000132.1 coordinate 27,547, forward strand.
TTAATAAATGGCTGGACCGCGAGAGGATCTATGAGCAGCGCCCCGAGTATCCGAAAGGTGCGTATGTCAGTGCAGACAGCCCGTACAGAGGTTTTTTCCATTTCCACAACAGCAGCGAGTCTGCGTGGCCGTATAATGGCAGCTATGACGGATGGTGGGGACATGATACGCTTCCGAAGCTTGCATATGAGGATTCGCCGGAACTTGAGCAATATATAATGGACATAGGAAAGAAATGGGTTTCTCCGCCTTACAATGTGGATGGCTGGAGACTTGACGTGGCAGCTGACCTCGGGTGCAGCAATGAGTATAATCACATGTTCTGGAAAAGATTCCGGAAAGAGGTGAAATCAGCGAACCCGAACGCGCTGATTCTGGCAGAACATTACGGAGATCCGATTGAGTGGCTGCAGGGCGATGAGTGGGACAGCGTTATGAACTATGATGCGTTCATGGAGCCGCTGACCTGGTTCCTCACCGGCATGGAGAAGCACAGTGATGAGAGACGTACGGATTTGTGGGGGAATCCTGACAACTTTGTCGGCGCGATGCGCCATTTCATGGCGAGCATGCTGACACCTTCGCTGCAGGTGGCGATGAATGAGCTTTCCAACCATGACCATTCCCGTTTCCTGACAAGGACGAACCACATTGTCGGACGTGCGGAACATGTGGGTGCGAAAGCAGCCCAGGAAGGAGTTAATCCGGCAGTGATGCGCGAAGCGGTTACTGTTCAGATGACCTGGGTCGGAGCGCCGACGATTTATTATGGAGATGAGGTCGGTGTGTGCGGTTTCACGGATCCTGACAGCAGAAGGACATATCCGTGGGGACGTGAAGATAAGGAGCTTCTCGCGTTTCATAAAGAAATGATCCGCATTCATAAGGAAGAGAAGCCGATCAGGACAGGATCCATCAAGCTGCTGTTTGCTGACTTTAACGTGCTTGCGTATGCCAGATTCCAGGCAGGAGAACAGATTGTGGTTGTGCTGAACAACAGCAAGGAACTGAAGCAGATCACAGTGCCTGTATGGCTTGCCGGAGTTCCGAAAGAGGGAAGGATGAAGCGGCTGATCTATACATATGAAGAAGGATATACGACCGGGTATGACGAGTTCATCGTTGAGAACGGAGAGATCGTAATCAATATGGGGCGGCATTCTGCAGCGGTGCTGAAACCGGTCCAGGTGTCGCAGATGGATATTATTTAAATTACATGTCATTTTAATGAATGCCATCTGACAGATGGCATTTAAAATGGATATCAACTGGACAGAATGGTTTATTATGACGAAAAAAATAGCAGTTATTAATGACCTGTCCGGCTTTGGAAAATGTTCGCTGACGGCGGCAATTTCGGTTATCGCCTCCATGGGGGTGCAGCCATGTCCGCTTCCGACAGCGATTCTGAGCGCACAGACAGGTTTCCCAAGTTATTTCTATGATGATTATACGGACAGAATGGACGCGATCAGCGCGGAGTGGAAGAAGATGAATGTCCGTTTTGACGGGATTTATACCGGATTCTTATCCGGGAGAACACAGATCGGGAAGGTGATGAGCTTTCTCGATACATTTTATAAGGACGATACGTTTCTTCTTGTGGATCCGGTTATGGGGGACAATGGAGAGCGGTTTTCCATATTCAGTTCCGAATTCCAGCAGGAGATGAAGGAACTGACGGCGCGCGCGGATATCGTCACGCCGAATCTGACCGAGCTCTGCCTGCTGACCGGTGAGGACAGCCGTCTGGCTGCAGATATCGCGAATGAGAAAGAAGCACTGGAAACAGCGAAACAGATGGCAGGAGAGCTGATGGCAGGAGGAACCGGAGAAGTCGTTGTCACCGGCATGCGCGTGACAGACAGCAAGACCGGGGAAGAAAAGATGGGGAACCTGGCAGTGACGAGAGAAGCGGCGGTATTCTCAACGTTCCCGCTTGTGGGCGGGAGCTATTCGGGAACGGGAGATCTGTTTGCATCCGTAGTTGCCGGAGGAAGAGCCCGGGGAGACTCTCTGGAGGACAGTGTAAAACTCGCCGGGGAGATGATCGGAAAAGCCATCGCAGACTCCGTACGCGGGAACGTGCCAAGAGATGAAGGGGTAGACTACGAGAAGTATCTCTGGATGCTGAATAATCCATCTTTCTGTAACAGATAAGAATCCGTTTACAGAGCAATATCATAACGCAAAACCGTTCCGCTCTACCTCAAAAATTTGGGCGGATGTAACAAAAAAGCCAGATGTGCGTCAAATACGACGACTTCATCTGGCTTTTTTTAACATCCGGCTCAAATGTTTTTCGGAACGCTCTCACTTAAAGTTTTGCTTATATGATACCGCTCTGTAAACTGGGCTAATCCAAATCAGAAAGGTAGATTTTCAGCATCCACACCGCTAATAGAAGCTGCCTGCGGCAGCCTTTCTTTTTTGATGGGACTGCTGAAAAAGCCGTTCTTTCTGACAGGGATAAACAAGTTTCCGGTTCTGTGTCATATAAGCAAAACTTCAAGTGAGAGCGTTCCGAGAATCGTTGGTTCTGCCTGTTAGTCAAAGCATGTAGGAGTGCCTTTGCACGAGTATATGCTTTGGCGTTACAGGCATTCCAACAGTCGAGGTAGAGCGGAACGGTTTTGCGTTATGACACAGAGCCGGAAACGGATGATTATCTATTATCTATATTAGAAAGATGGATTTCTCAGCATCACTTCGTCAGGACTTCGATACCGTCTTCTTTGACGAGCACCATATACTCTATCTGTGCGGAGAGTCCGTCATCGATTGTGTAAACGGTCCAGTCGTTGTCTTCGTCTACGTAGAAGTCCGGGCTTCCCTCGTTGATCATGGGCTCGATGGTGAACATCATGCCGGGAACGAGGAGCATTTCGCTTCCTTTCGGCGTTACATAGCTTACGAAAGGATCTTCGTGGAAGGCGAGGCCGATGCCGTGGCCGCCGATTTCTTCTACAACGGAATAACCGTTAGCCTTTGCGTGAGTATTGATCGCATCCGCGATATCGCCGAGATGTCCCCATGGTTTCGCTGCTGCGAGTCCCAGTTCCACACACTCTTCTGTGACGCGGATGAGTCGCTCGGCGCGGTCGGAGATTTTCCCCATCTTGAACATACGTGACGCATCGGAAAAATACCCGTCCAGGATCGTGGATACATCCACATTGATGATATCGCCTTCCTGGAGGATAATGTTTTTGTCCGGAATACCGTGACAGATCTCATTGTTGATCGATGTGCACACGCTTTTCGGAAATCCCTGGTAGTTCAGGGGAGCGGGAATGCCGCCGTGTTCTTTTGTGAAATGGTATACGATCTGATCGATCTCCTCTGTGCTCATTCCGATATGGATATGTTTTGCCACTTCATCGAGCACGGCTGTGTTAAGGGCTGCGCTCTCTCTGATTTTTTCTATCTGCGCAGGTGTTTTTAATAGTTTGCGGGAGGGGACGATTTCGCCTCTCTCTTTGTGAAGAAGTATTTTTTCCTCAATGGGCATATGGCATTTTTTGTATTTTCTGCCGCTGCCGCACCAGCAAAGATCATTTCTCTCCATTGTGTTACATCTCCTCTTTTAATATGATTTATGGATACCCTCTCCTGATAAAAGACGTGCGAGTCCATGTCAGAAACGGGCAGGTTGGTGTTAAAAACGGTGAATGAACAGACCGCTCCGGAGTTTTGGCTCAAACCATGTGGACTTCGGCGGCATGAGCATTCCGGCGTCTGCGACGGCCAGAAGTTCATCCATGGATGTAGGATACATGGAAAAGGCAACTCCGCCCGAGCTGTCTGCAGCTTCCTCGAGAGCTTTCAAACCGCGGATTCCGCCGATAAAATGGATGCGGGAATCGGTTTTCGGCTCGGTGATTCCGAGGATGGGGGCGAGGATTCTCTCCTGCAGGACAGACACGTCAAGATTTCTGACCGGATCTCCCGCATTTATGGGTGAAGCGGTACGCAGGCGGTACCAGCTTCCGCGGACATACATGCCGAACTCTCCTTTTTGTGAAGGATGATACGGTCCGTCCGCTAACGGGGTGACCTCGAATCCATCCTTTATCTTATCAAGAAATGAATCAAATGTACACCCGTTCATATCAGTGACAACTCTGTTGTAATCATAGATTTTGAGTTCATCTGCAGGGAACAGGACGGACAGGAAGTAATTGAACTCTTCCTCGCCTGTAAAGCCCGGATTTTCAGCTCTTTTCTGCAGCCCGACCTTCACTGCAGAGGCAGCTCTGTGATGTCCGTCGGCAATGTACAGGTGGGGAATATCGGAGAAATAATGAGAAATGTTCTCTATTATTTCTTTATCTGATATTATCCACACCTGGTGGCGGATCTTATCATCAGACGTAAAATCATACAGCGGCTGGCTGCGTTTTATATTTTCAAGAATCTCGCGGACTGCCCGGTGAGGGCGGTATGCAAGGAAGATGGGGCCGGTCTGCGCGCTGCATGCATCTACATGGCGGATACGGTCCTCTTCCTTGGCGGCGAGAGTATTTTCGTGCTTCAGAATCACATTGTCCAGATAGTCGTCCACAGATGCGCAGGCAACCAGTCCGGTCTGTGTCCTGCCGTCCATGGTAAGGGCATATATATAGTAGCGGTTCCCCTCATCCTGCACGAAAGCTCCATCCCGGATCATGTCGTCAAGTGTCTGGCGCGCCTTGCGGTATACTTCCGGGGAATAGATGTCTGTTCCTTCCGGCAGAAGAGTCTCCGCGCGGTCGATCTTCAGGAATGACATGGGATTGGACTGTACGATTTTTCTTGCTTCACTGCTGCTGTATACGTCATAGGGAAGTGCGGCGATTTCAGCCGCAAGACCTTCGGCAGGACGTATGCCCCTGAATGGGCGGATTGTGCTCATGGCAGCCTCCTTCATACATATTAGTAATGATAATGTTCTGTTGTCTGCGGCAGCGGAAATCCGTGTAATCCCCAATGTGCCTCGGGGAAAACCCCCGCAGCCGCGCTACGCATATTCTAACACAGATTCTCAGGTTTTACTACCAACAGTTCAGCTATGGAACTGTCAGGGAGAGAAAATCATGCTCGCATGATTTTTCGAACGGGCAGTTCCATGAGATGAGCGCCCGTATATGAGGAAAACAGCGGCGTAGCCGCAGTAAGCACGTCGGTGCGGTTTTTCGAATGGCGCGAGCTGAACTGTTGTCATCATTCGACAAAAACCTGCATTAATACTTGCCCGTGGCGCGAAAGTATAGTACTATTAAAATTCAAAGGAGTGGTAAATGTTATGTGGTATTGGGTCGTGATGTTTGTGCTTGTTGTCGGCTGTGTGTGTATGCTGACAGTGTCCTTTAAAAGTATAAAAAAGAATAAAGCCATGGCCGCCAGGGTGATGGGCAGCCGCAGAAGGCGCGATGAAAGTGATTACGAATACGACGAAGACGAGTATGACGTACCGCCGAGACGCCGGCAGCCGCAGAGAGCGGAAAGGCAGCAGGAACAGGATCGGGGACCGAGACAGAAGAAGAGACGGCAGTGGAAAATTATACTGGAAGATATTGACAGCTGGGATAAATACAGTTTTACATTTTATGATACAGTGGGAATCGGCCGCGGAAAAGACGGAAGCATGTACGAGAAATATCTCCCGATCATGGGCGACGGCCGTGTTTCCAAGCTTCATTGTGTGATCGTGCACAGAGGCGACAAGCTCTATCTGAAGGATGAAGGATCGAGAAACGGAACGTTTCTGAACGGAACAAGGATCGACCGCCCGGTTGTGATCCAGAGGGATGACATTATCGGAATCGGCGAGACACGGCTTGAAATTCAGAGAATCTTAAGAGAGAGCGAATAAGAGCATAAATAAGAGAATAAATAAGAGCGCGGACAGGAAACAGCGCAAAACTTTTCTCACCTGTATTTCCGGAACAGCATATACTAAACATATAATGTCTGTCTGGGAGTGAAGATTGATGAACGATAAAATGCCTTATTACATGGCGTATCCGATGCCTTTTTCTTATGATGACGAGAGAGAGGAACGGAGGGATTTTGAATATCTGAAAAGTATGTATCCTGATGTGCCGAAGCGCATTCTGCCCTATGTTGAGGAGGAGTGCGACAGGATGGAATATGAGAACAGTATGGTCTATGACCAGTATCCGGATAAGCTGCAGTTAAAACTGATGTGCAGGCGGATCTGCGACAATGTGAGGAAACATGAGAGGATATTCCAGGATGTGGGAGAAGTGGAGGAGACAGAGCGCAGGGATGGAAGACGCCGGAATCAGGGCGGCGTTGACTCGGGCTTCCTGAGAGATCTGGCAGAAGTGATGCTTTATCAGGAACTCTATAAACGCAGATGCGATCACAGGCGCAGATGCAGGAGAATCTACTGAATAATCTGCTGAACTGCCGGATCAGAGGAAGGAAATGGCTCTGATATTCCGAATGTTTACAATGAATAATGCAGATAACAGATGAAGGATGATACATGAAAGAGAAGAAGCGTATGAACAGGAATCTCGTTTTTATCGGTATGCCTGCTGTGGGAAAGAGCACAGTGGGCATTGTTGTAGCGAAACGGCTTGGAATGGGGTTTGTAGATACAGATCTTCTGATCCAGGATCAGGAGAAGAAACTGCTGCGTGAAATCATAGCGGAAGCGGGACTGGATGGATTTTTAAAAATCGAAAATCAGGTGAACGCCGGGGTGAACGTGAGAAATTCGGTAATTTCGCCGGGCGGGAGCGTCATCTACTGTGCGGACGCGATGGAACATTATAAAAAAATCGGTACGGTTGTATATTTGAAAGCGTCCTATCAGACAATAAAAAGGAGAATCCGGAATCCGAAAAAGCGCGGCGTTGTGCTCAGGGAAGGTCAGTCACTGCGGGATCTTTATGAAGAGCGCGTGCCGTATTTTGAGAAATATGCTGATATTACAGTGTGTGTGGACGGCAACCGTATAGAAGATACGATTAAAAATGTATTGGATGAAGTGAATAATTATAAAAAAACAACAGAAAAAAAGAAAAAACTTGACAGAGAGTTGGGTAAAAACTAAAATTATAATCCGGTCAGAGCCGTAAAATAGACATCATTGTGAAAAAGCGATTTAAAACAGACGGTTTTTATGCTATAATAATTGCGCAGGTGCAGTCTGAGAGTGCTTGTGCTTTTCGAACTGCACAATTTACTGCGGCATATGGCAGTACAGAGGGGATATACAAATAAGATAATAAGTGTAAAGACGAGGTGCAAAATGGAGCAATATATTATCAAGGGCGGGAATCCGCTTGTGGGAGAAGTGGAGATCGGCGGCGCCAAAAATGCAGCTCTTGCGATTCTGGCGGCGGCTATCATGACAGATGAGACTGTTTTGATTGATAATCTGCCGGATGTCAATGATGTCAATGTAATGCTGGAAGCGATCAGTGAGATCGGAGCGGGAGTACAGCGCATAGACAGGCATACGGTAAAAATCAATGGCAGCACAATCGGAAATTATGACATTGAGTATGAATATATTAAGAAAATCAGAGCTTCCTATTATCTTCTCGGAGCTCTTCTCGGAAAATACAGGCGCGCGGAAGTAGCGCTGCCCGGCGGATGCAATATCGGCAGCAGACCGATCGATCAGCATCTGAAAGGATTCCGTGCACTTGGCGCGGACGTTGATATTGAACACGGAAAGATTGTGGCGGAAGCGGATAATTTGAAAGGGACGCACCTCTATTTTGACGTGGTCACAGTAGGAGCGACGATCAACGTGATGATGGCAGCGGCAATGTCCGAAGGACTTACGATTATGGAGAATGTGGCGAAAGAGCCGCATGTTGTTGATGTTGCGAATTTCCTGAACAGTATGGGAGCCAACATCAGAGGGGCAGGTACTGACGTGATCAAGATCAGGGGCGTGAAAACTCTTCACAAGACAGAGTATTCGATTATCCCGGATCAGATTGAGGCAGGGACATTTATGTTTGCCGCTGCGGCGACAAAGGGTGATGTCACTGTATTAAATGTAATTCCGAAGCATCTTGATGCAACGATATCAAAACTGATTGATATCGGATGTGAGGTAGAAGAATTTGACGACGCGGTGCGAGTGGTATCCAAAGGACGTCTCAGAAGCACACAGGTGAAGACACTTCCTTATCCGGGGTATCCTACGGACATGCAGCCGCAGATCGGCGTAACCCTTGCGCTCGCAAAGGGAACAAGCACGATTACAGAGAGTATTTTCGAGAATCGTTTTAAATATCTTGGAGAACTGGCGCGTATGGGCGCGCAGGTCAAAGTAGAGGGAAATTCCGCTACAATCGAAGGTGTGGAGCGGTTTTCCGGAGCACGGGTGAGCGCGCCGGATCTGCGTGCCGGAGCGGCGCTGTGTATTGCCGGGCTGGCTGCGGATGGAATCACTATTGTAGATGATATCGTCTATATCCAGAGAGGCTATGAGCGTTTTGAAGAGAAGCTTCGGAGCCTGGGCGGTGTGATCGAGAAAGTAACCAGTGAGAAGGAAATCCAGAAATTCAGATTAAAAACAGGCTGATGAGAACAGGAATATAATCTCAATAAGATCAAAATATCAGGCAGAATCGTACAAAGCGGTTCTGCCTTTTTGCAAAGGAAGAGGCAGATAATCCCGGGGGAGCGTGGATTATTCTGAAAGGAGAGCGGAAATGCCGGAAAACCAGAGAAGAAAAATGACGAGAAAAGAAGCTGCCATACGGAGAAAAAGGCAGGTGCGCAGGCAGTTGATGGTGATTGCGGTCTGCCTGGTGCTGGCTGTGGCGGCAGTTGTTGCCGCAGTGGCCAGATACGTGAGGGGAAGACAGGAAGAAGCCCGGAGACAGGAGCAAGCGGAGGCTGTGAAAGCGGTTGTCGCCGCCGGGTATGAAGAATTCCTGGCGTCTGCCGGGGAGACGGCGGAAACATCGGCATCAGCAGGCAGCGGGGATGCGGGCGAAGCCGGCACATCGGGCGCTTCGGGAGAAGGCGCGGAGTTCGCGAACTGGATAGAGGCGCAGTATCCGGATGCGATGCAGGCGGGGCTGGCAGAGGCTGCTGCGGACGGAACATTTTCCGCGGAAGAAGCATACGATGTGCTGGGGCAGACCATGCACGTGCTCTCTGACCGTTACAATGGCTGGCTGGAAGATGACGCCACAGCGGCAGAGCATAACATCTACATGAAGGACGGAGCTCAGGATGGTGCTGTGACAGTGAGTGTGGCAGGAGACCTCTGTCTTGAAGAGGACGGGTTTGTGCTGGATAAATATGATGAGGTAAATGACCTTGAGCAGTGCATTTCTCCGGAGATACTGGATATTACAAATGGCGCTGACATTTTCTATCTGAATCATGAGTATACAGTCAGCGACAGGGGCGAGGCGCTGGCAGGCAAACTCTACACATTTCGTGCGAAGCCGGAGAGGATGGAACTGCTGACGGAGATGGGAACGGATCTGGTGTCCCTTGCCAACAATCATATTTATGATTACGGAGAGGAAGCCATGCTGGATACGATGGACTATCTGGATCAGGCGGGGATCCCTTATGTAGGCGGCGGCAGAAATCTGGATGAGGCAAAAAGCCCTGTCTATTATATTGTCAATGGAATGAAGATTGGTTTCGTTGCGGCGAGCAATGCGGAGATTACTCTGTATACTCCGGCAGCAGGAGAGAACACGCCGGGGATCCTGGAAGCGTATGATACAACACTTTATGACCAGGTGATTTCCGAAGCAGCAGCCCAGTGTGACTATCTGATTGCCTATATTCACTGGGGACCGGAGGACATAAATCAGTATGCATCCTACCAGACTGAACAGGGAAAGGAATTCCTGGATGCCGGAGCAGATATTGTGGTAGGAGGACATCCTCATGTTCTGCAGGGAATGGAGTATATGGATGGAAAGCCGGTGATCTACAGTATGGGGGACTTCTGGTTTAACAATGAGACAAAATATACCGGACTTCTGAATCTGACCATCACACCGGAGGGACTGCAGGAGATGTCATTTACGCCGTGTCTGCAGACGGAACTGACAACACAGTACATATCAGATTCCACACAGCAGAGGGAGATGTTTGATTTTCTCGAAGAGCTGTCGCTCAATGTGGAGATTGATGATGCAGGCGTGATCACGGAATCAGGTATTTAGTTGATCAGGTTCGCTGACTTTTTGAGACGATATTTCCGAAAACAGGGATCATTTAAAAAACGTATTCTGCAAGAGTGGAGATTGTGTTTGGCTTCCGCTCCAGGAGCTAAGGGAAACTAAGGAGCTCCGGGGACGGACTAAAAACAGGGACAGACGGTGAGCAACTCGCATTCGCTCAAACAATCTCACCGTCTGCCCCAACGTCCCTCCACGAAACTCCAAGTTTCACTAAGCACCCTCCGAAGTCAGCCGTCCACACTCTCCACCCTTGCAGAAAGGTTTTCGAAATGGGGCTGTTTTCTGCTTTATCGGCTGGAAAAGTCATCGAATAATCAACTATGAAAAACAAAAGCGCAGCAGGAAAGCCTTACTATGTGTAAGTCCTTCCAGCCGCGCCGTTTCGTGGTTTTCCAAGTTTGTTTACAGAATAATCAGAGGCAAAAACAACAAAAGCAGAAATGCGTGAAAAGCCGGAAGGTATTGTTAATAGTCAAGGCGGCAGCAAAGTTATGCTGCCGCCGGCGCTCATTATACTCCACAAAAACGAGGAATCAAGGTCGGGTAGTATTTCCTTCGGAAATCTCCACCCTTCCCCTGACTCCTCATTTTTGTTCTGAGA
>DXGZ01000133.1 GCA_019113645.1 Candidatus Mediterraneibacter vanvlietii
TGGTAAACTTAAAATTAATGATATAAGAAGTGTGTACTGTTTTAAAATGATTCATAACAACTGGTTTACTTTTCATCTTCCCACCACTCCTTTAATTCTTCATATTCCTCTATTATCTGTTTTTTGCCATCTGAACAAGTCAAAACCTTTTGCATTTCAAAAGGAATTACAGCATAATCGCTATATACCGATCCTTCATCAAGACCATATAATACCTCCAGGGCATTATCTCCACATTCTTTTATGCAGAACACTTTATCTGGAAAATACATAACATTCAAAACAGTCTTGCATCCGGTAGACAAACAATCTACATCTAAGATTACCTGGTTAAATTTTGATTCGATTTTATATTTCCCTAAAAGTTTTGAATCATCAATTCTGGAAATTATGTCAGCGGCTCTCTCATCGAATTTTCCTGCTGTATTCTTGTTAAAAAACACGTCGTTCAATTCAACATATTCCATTCCCTGAGGTATATCTTTTTTGTCTTTATATATTGTAATCACAATAACACCTCCAGTCCTGTTTTAGAAAATTCTTTCCTTATTGATGTTCCTTTGTAAATACTCTCCATTTTCGCTTTTAAACTCAAACGACTATTATCAAGTCCGCATATATCATCTTTCTGTCTCTCATTCCATTCGCAGCATGATCTAACCCAGCACTCTCCGATTGCTTTCTTTGAAACCTCAAATCCTGTATTTCTCGTCAGATCAAAGAGTAGTTTGGCCGATAGCTGTTCAATGTTATGGCTGTCAAGATGAGCGTCATATGCAGATACTTCCCGAAGCATTTTATAATCTACGTCACCGGAACTAAGACATTTTATTAAAGCTTCTCGAGCTTTCACTGCTCTTGATCTTTTTACCAGAAATTCATCTTCCGGTGCATAAATCCATTGAATCAACTGATCAAATTCAAGAAGAGTGTACTCAAAACAAATCAAGTCTAGTAAAAACACATTCTCTTTCTTATCTGCATATCTTCTCAATAATTTCTGTTCCTGGTAAACCTGGAGATTGTCAAATGAATTATCATATACAATTATGTACTGATTCTTATTATCTTCGAGCTGCCGTACTGCTTTTATCAGCTCACTGTTATTTTTCTTGCTTTCTACAATGATATTCTGCCCAATCTGCCGCATCAAAACTTTCCAGAACGTATACCCGGATTTTCCCGGACGGTCTTCCAGCCATAGATATGTTTTTTCCTTCTTTTCTTCTGGCATAGTCTATTCTCTCCTTTGATCCATTACATTTCAATCGCTGTCTGAGTACAGATTTAATATACCATTCGATCAAAAAATACTCAATTACGTTTTGCTAAATCGTAATTGACTAATTTAAACCCTACTATATCAGCTGTAACAGTCCAACCATGAACTGCCCTGAAGAGAACTCAGGAGCACATGATTTTATTTCAGCAGCCCGTTCTCATAGACATCATTCATCACCGCCTGGGCATGCTCCATTTCCTTCTTCTGTATAATCGCATCTCTATCGCTTAAGATCGCGAGCATCTCATCCACCAGATCTTCAATCCTGGGATCTGTTACCCGGTACAGATATCCCAGCATTCTCGTAGCAGTGTAATCGGTATTCATATTTTTATAAGCAATCTCCGCGCAGAACTCCTTCGGGTACCCCTTGGCCAGCAGAAGCCTGTACAATTCATCCGTTCTCTCTGATGCCACCTTCTTACACCTTCACTTTCTCAAAACGGTATTGCTGTTTTACATCCGGATACTTCTCTCTGTCCACTTCACTCATGAACATGGCGTAAGGCCGGGCGCAGACTTTAAACGGTGAATACAAGGCCTGATAGATCACCAGACGTTCACCGGTTTCTGTATGCTGTGCGAAAGCAAGTACTTTATACAGATATTCCGAAGTTTCAGAGGATACCCACTCCCGTTTAAAATGCTGAACAATATCACCAACGCAGATATCTCTTTGCAGCTCTTCCCCTTCTGTCTCTGGTTCGGGTTCTGTATCCAGTTCCTGATACTCCTCTTTATCCAGTGAAACCGGAACACCGGATTTACCGGTAATATGTACGCCGCCGTACCATGTTCCCTCTACATTAAAAATATCTCCGATATCATATTCCGAAGTGTACTCATCATTCTTCTTTATAATTCTGATTCTGCCCATTTTATTTTCCTCCTGTTTTTATAAAGAACTGATTTCCAGAACCATAAATATATCCGCATCCCGGTTTTCATTGTATCGTTCTGTTATGACAAATCCTGCTTTTTCATACAAAGTAATAGCCCTGGTGCTTGATGACAATGTGTCGAGATACATTTCTCTGTAACCAGTCCTCTTTGCCTCCGCAATTACTGTCTCGAGAAGGTTTCGCCCGAATCCTCTACCCTGAAATCTCTTATATAGATAGAGTGACTTCAGTTCGCAGCAATGCTCATCCATCTTTTTCAAAGCTGCTGTTCCTATAACTTCCTTCCCATCGAGCATGATCCAAAATGCTTCAAAATTCCGGCTTACATTCAGATAACTCTTATGTTTTCCATTCAGGTCCAGTTTTCTTCCAGACTCAGGGAGACAATTTCCCAGGAAATAAAGCAGCTCATCTGCATATTCAGCATTATATCTTTGAATCTGATACATTGGTCACTCCTGAAACATATAATCTATGATTCCGTCAATATGATATTGCAGAGTATCAAAAGCAGGAACCGGAATTTTCTCATCTGCATACATCAATGGCAGTTCTGTACATCCCAGAATAACTGCCTCAATCTTTTCTTCCAGAATCATCCGATTTATAATCGAGTCTATTCTGCTTTTTGACTCAGGATTTACAATGCCAAATTCCAGTTCATCTGCAATAACATGATCAATATATTTTCGCTCTGTTTCATTAGGAATAATCGCCTCAATTCCATTTTCAATAAATTTCTTTCTGAAAAAAGGCTGTTCCATTGTAAATCCAGTTCCAAGCCAGGCAATTTTCCTGAACCCCTTCTTCTGTACTGCCTGAAAAGCAGGCTCAATGATACTAAGCAGAGGCACATGTGCTTTTTCTTCTAAAAGGTCAAAGACTACATGTGGAGTATTTGATGCGAGAATTATGAAATCAGCCCCGCTTTTCTCCAGATTAAAGATTCCCTGCAGTAAATAATCCGTCAGTTCTCGGTATTTTCCTGCCTTGCAGTAGCCGAGCATTTCATACATGTTTACAGTCTCAATTGATAAAGCCGGAAAATATCCATTTGGATCTCTTTTGCTGAATTTTTCAGTAATCTCTTTATAATATACCAATGTTGACTCCGGCCCCATTCCTCCCAGAATTCCCAGTTTTTTCATCGTATCTTTCTCCAGTAAATGTTCATTTATAACCACTGCCATTATTCATCACACAAAAATCCCCTGATATTTGTTCGCAATACTTCCTCAGATTCTCAATCACCTTCTCATTGAGCCTTCTTACCGCCTGCCGCGTCATACCTGACGATCGTTTCTGGCAGCGGACATTTTCCCGTCCAAGGAGTTTTTCATCTCCCAGCCCCATAAGCGTATCACAGTAATACCATGTGTTCTTCTGATCCAGCCACTTCTCCATGGCAGACAGGTCAAAACACGGGCTGAGCGCTGTATTGAAAAGCATTTTGTTTTCTCCCAGAATCTGAAATTCCGTTTCATAGAGAAGCGTTACATTTTTACTCAGGCAGCTGCATATGACATCACAGTCCCGCAGGAGATTGTGCAGTTCCTGGTAGGTATATCCGTTCTCCTTTTCCAGTTCCGTCTTCCGCGTGCGGCTGTAGTAGCGGATATCTGCTCCGAATGCGGAGAGTCCTCGTGCCACTGCCTGTGCGCTTGCTCCCATTCCCAGCATTCCGGCTCTGATGCCTGAGAGTTCTGATATTTCCCCGAGAAGCGGCGGATTTCCGTCTGTCCCGTGAAGCCTTCGGATCAGTTCAGCGATCACATATTCTGACACGCCTTCATCTCCGTAGTCCCGAATACCTGTGACTGTAATTCCGTGCTGCTCCGCATATGTAATATCTACATTCGAACTCGCCGGGGAATACAGACTGCAGCACATCCCGATATATTTAAGATTCGGGCAGGCTGACAGGATTTTCTCGCCAATGGGACGGTTATAGCTGACGAAAACAGCGTCCGAGTCACCGATCCTCTCTATGAGCTCTCCATCACTTTCCGGCTCTGTATCATAAAAGACCGATTCTTCACAGTATGCTTTCACGGCTTCCCTGCCTTCCGGCAGAAATGACACCGGCTGTACTGCGGTCAGTTTTCTGATTTTCTTCATAATCTGTTTCCTCCCTGCTTATTCTTTATCTTTCCTGGCTCACATCAAATAGCTTCTGCGCTGCGATCCAGATATTCTTCCTATCACAATCCCAATATTTCCTATATTACAATTCAAATATAACGATTCGCTCCCGCGGATCATTGCTCTCAAACAGATCCCTGCAGTCGATCTCATCTGAAAATGTCAGTTCATCTACTGTCATCAGATAAGAAATATACTCATCCGACGGATAATAGAAGAACAGAAGGATCTCTCTTGGCACAGCATAGTAAGATTCCAGAACACGATGGATCACTTTCCGAAGGATTTCCACGGAAAACGGATTAAAAAAATAGATCCGGTCCACGCTGTCCGGCAACTCAAACTGCGATGCATCCTCTCCGCAGAAATTCACTCTTCCCGCCGATACGGCTGTTTGCTGATTCTCCACTGCTTTTCTGTAGATCCGTTCATCATATTCAATTCCTATGGATCTGCATCCGGTCTGCCATGACAGGAAGAATTCCGCCCTGCCTTTTCCGCAGCCGTAATCCAGGAGTGTATTCCCTTTCCGGATATATCCGGAATTCACCAGACGTTCCAGAACCGAATACGGCGTTGGTTCATAGGGATATCGATATTGGTCCGAATGAGAGTCATCCCGGCCGGTTGTCCGGATATGCAGGAGACTGTCCCATTTTTCTTCGCTCATGTAATTTCAAAATCCTTTCGGCATCATACTGTAAAAATTATGATTTCAGACAGCATCCGGAGATCAGTCCGAAGCATTAACAGCTTCCGTATATACCTGCATGGTGTGATCGTCGAACAGCACCCATTCCACCAGATCCAGACTGCCCGGATGCTCTGCGGCAAACCGTCTTGCTGTCTGTACTGCGATATCAGCCGCTTCTTTTACCGGGAAATGATAGACTCCTGTAGAGATAGAAGGAAATGCAATCTTCCGGATTCCGTTCTCAACCGCAAGTTCCAGACAGGAACGATAACATGAGGCGAGAAGCTCCCTCTCCCCCTGCCTTCCGCCTCTCCAGATGGGTCCCGGAGTGTGGATCACATATCTGCAGGGCAGGTTGTATGCGCCTGTTATCTTCGCTTTCCCGGTCTCGCATCCGCCAAGAGTTCTGCATTCTTTCAGCAGATCGGGACCTGCAGCACGGTGAATCGCCCCGTCCACACCGCCGCCTCCGAGAAGTGTCGTATTTGCGGCATTTACAATGGCATCCACGTCATTGATTTTCGTGATATCGCCCCGAACAGCACGGATGACAGGCGTTTCTTTCTCTTTTCTTTTTGCTGCTTTTAATTCTGTATATTTTTCTTTGCTCCCGAAAGCCTGATCGACCGGATACTTCTCCGCGTTTTTTCTGACCTTTTCCTGAATGATTTCATCCAGATCCAGTCCGCATGCGTCCGCCATCAGGATACAGTAATTCAGCACATCCGCCAGTTCTTCCCTGATCCTGTCCATTTTATCCTCGCACCGGACATCCTCTGCGCTCCACTGAAAGATCTCGAGCAGTTCAGATGCTTCCAGACTGATGGAAATCGCAAGGTCTTTTGGATTGTGAAACTGACGCCAGTTACGGTCGTCACGGAATTTCAGAACCTGATCGATTGTCTCCTGTTTCATCGTAACATCACCTCATCATCCTTTTATGTTGCCTTTACATCAAAAAATACTTTCGTAATCATTTAATGCTTGCATAAATTATTATGGCAAAACCATGGCCGGGCGGAAATTCAGATAATCCCCGGAAACAAGCATGTATGGTATGCCATGATACATTCCCCGGATACTGTCTCCAAACCGGCTTTCCCCATGGCAGTGGGAATACACGACAGCGCTGACTTTATATTCTTCCGCGATCTCCGTAAACGGGGAAGTCTCCTCCAGGATATTGGTCGGCGGATAGTGAAGGAACAAGATAAACTTCCGGTATCCGGCAGCCTCAGCCTGCCGGAAGGATTCCCTCAGCCGTTCCATTTCGCGGGTAACCAGCTTTTTCGCGTGTTCTTCCCGCTTCTCATCCCAGCCGGTAATGTTGCCCCAGCGATCCAGGTAAAACGGACCTTCAAAAGTATAGCCCTTTGTTCCCACAAGGGCGTAATCCTGATAAACCGCAAAATTATTCTGAAGGAAGAAGAGCCGGCCTCTGTATTCTTCATTCAGACGCTCTGTCTTTTTGGCGTCCCAGAACATATCGTGATTGCCCCGGAGCAGGATCTTCCTTCCTGGCAGCCGCTCGATAAAGGCCAGATCCTCCCGGCACTCCGGAAGTCTCTTCCCCCAGGAATGGTCGCCTGTCAGGACAAGGGTATCCTCCAGCTTTACGATTTTATTTACATATTTTTCGATCTTCCGCTCATGATTCTTCCAGACTCTTCCGAAAGCATCCATGGGCTTGTCCGCCTGAAAACTCAGGTGCAGATCGCCAAGTGCATACAGCGCCATTGTTTCCGCAGTCCTTTCATTTCGTTTATATCTGTTCAGTTTAACTTATATCTCTTCAGTTATATATCGCTGTCATTTATCAGCAGTTCCCGGTATATACATGACGCAGGTATCTGCCGGCCACATCTCTCAGACGGTAAACCCGGCTTACTTCGGTGGCGTCTCTGTCTGTCATATGATACCGCGGGAAAAAGCGCGTCACGTGAAGCGGAATTTCCGGACTGACAGAGGCAATCCACTTTGCCTCGGCTTCCATCTCTTCCTCGGAATCATTTTCTCCCGGTACAATCAGCGTTGTCAGTTCCACGTGGCATGTTTTGGAAGCACGTATGATAAAGTGTTTTACAGTCTCCAGTTTCCCGCCCAGAATCCGGTAATATGATTCTGTAAATCCTTTGAGATCAATGTTCATGGCATCGATAAGAGGAAGGAGCTCATCCAGAACAGAATCCTCCGCGAATCCGTTTGTAACCAGTACGTTTTTCATGCCATATCTGTGAACCAGCTCCGCCGTATCCCGTACAAATTCATATCCCACCAGAGGCTCATTATAGGTAAACGCAATACCGATATTCCCGTATTTTCTGTACCCGTCCGCAAGATCCGCCAGCTCCTGTGGTGTGATTTCCCGATAATCACTCTGCTGCTCTCCTGCCATGGAGATTTCATGATTCTGGCAGAAAGGGCAGGACAGATTGCACCCGAAACTTCCGACAGAAAGGATATTTCTTCCCGGATAGAAATGCCGCAGCGGCTTCTTTTCAATGGGATCCAGCATCAGGGAGGTAATCTTTCCATAACTGGCACTCACAATCCTGCCCTTTTCATTTTTTCTTGCCCTGCAGCGGCCATACTGACCTTCTGGCAGAGAACATTGATGCGGGCAGACCGGGCAGACTGCGTGTACTTCACGGTTTCTCTCACTGTTCCCTATTTCTGTTCTCAGCATATTCAAAAGTGTCTCACCACCTCAAACCGCTCCAGTCGGATGTCTTCCGCATCTTCCGGGATTCCTGCTTTCCGTTTCGCAATGGTAACCTGTTCATCTACCGTATCCACTCCGTCCAGATTCGGGAGCAGCAGGCCCCGCTTATATCCACGGCTCACCACAACTCCGTAGCGCTTTACATCCAGCTCTGCTTCCGATGAAATCTCTTCTGTCTCTCCCAGTACATCCACACTGTAAATCAACCGGTCCAGTTCCTCCGGCTCCACTGCCTGGAATCTGGGATCTTTCGTGGCCGCGCTGATGGCGTTCTCGATAATCTCCTCTGCAATACTCGCTCTCACCGGTGCAATCGTCCCGATACAGCCACGAAGCCTGCCTTCCTCTTTCAGAGACACGAAGACACCTGCGCGATTGGAATACATTTCCTGTGGAAGTCCCTCGGGCACCTTAATTTTCCTTCCCGTCCGTACATAAGACTCCACCGTTCGGCGTGCGAGGGAAACATAGGCGTCTTCTTTCTGCTTTCTTTCCTCTGCTTCCTTTTCCCTGTCTTCCAGATACTGGCGCAGGAAATCCCTCTCGGGTGCTTTCCCGCATGTTTCATAAGTACAGACTCCATATCCCACACCAAATGTCCCCTCGTGGGACAGACGCTCTGTTTTCACTTCCAGTCGGTCCAGAGTCCCTGCCATGATCACGAAAGATCTGTGTCCGCACTCTGCCGCTCTGTCACAGAAGTCTTCGGAAAAGTCAAAAAGTCCGCGGAATTCTCCTGTTCCCATCACATCCATGATCCGCTCATCGTACGCGGGACCTTCTTTCTGAAATCCGTAAGGTCCCTCTGCCTTTAATTTATGGGACAGATCTCCGCTTCCGATTACCGCGATATTCCTTCCCAGCAGCTCCGCTGTTTTCTGAATGCACTGTCCAAGCATATAGTGCTGTGACAGTGGAAGTCCGGAAAGTCCGATCCTCACCGCCTGGTAATCCGTATAATAATGATTCAGGAACCAGAGGGGAATCAATGTTCCATGGTCAAGCGCCCTGTTTCTCTCGCCCATTGTTCCTGCCGGAAGATCCCTCGCATCTGCCTCCTGGCTCAGAAGATTTACAAATTCCGTGTCATACTGTACTTTCACTTTTACCTGAGGAGCGCGGAACTGTCCGAAATCTCCCTGTGCTCCTTTTCCCGGAGAAATATGAAAATAATCTGCATACATTACGGAATGGGGAGAAAGAACAACTACCGTATCCGGCTTCCATGACGCAATCATTCGCGCCGCTTCATGGTATGCATCGATCGTTGCCTGAATCTTCTTCTCCTCTCCGCGGCCCACATCCGGTATGATCAGAGGCGGATGTGGAACCATTACCGCACCTTTTACTGACATATTGCCACCTCCCTGTGCAATGAAACACTGCAGTTTCATCCGACGCCTGTCACTGCCGGAAAATCATGAGCCAAAAAGCTCCTTCGCCTTTTCCATTCTCTGGATCACGGGAACGTCAAACGGACATCTCTTTTCACATCCGCCGCAGGCGATACAGTCCGCGGCATTTGCGGAAAGCCCTTCGTAATGAGCCCGCACTGCTGCCGGAACCTCCGGCTGCATTACCGCCAGATCATAGAGTTTGTTCACCATTGCGATATCAATGCCGGACGGACACGGCGCACAGTGACCGCAGTACGTACACTGTCCCGTATATGCGTGATGCGGAGCTTTCGCCAGGACACTTGCGTAATCCTTTTCCTCCTCAGTGGCGGTTTCATAAGCGACCGCTTCCCGTACATGTTCCGGTGTATCGTATCCGGCAAGTACGCTGGCAACGCCCGGCCTGGTCAGCGCATAGTGAATACACTGAACCGGTGTCAGCGCCACTCCGAAGGGGGATGTCTGAGCAGAGAAAAGCCTTCCTCCGGCATAGCCCTTCATCACAGTGATCCCCACGCCGTTCTGTTCACAGATCCGATAGAGCTCCGCGCGCTCCGGGTCGATTCCGCTTAAATTCTCCTCGTATGAATCCGCAAAATAAGTATTAATATCCTCACTTGCCGGAAGGAGGTCAAATGCAGGGTTGATGCTGAACAAGATCATCTCAATCTCACCGCTTAATGCCGCCAGCTTCGCCACTTTCGGATTGTGGGTGCTCATCCCGATATGGCGGATCACACCGGATGCCTTCTGTTCTTTCACATAAGCGAGAAATTCTCCGTCCATAATCCGGTGAAATTCTGCTTCCTCATCTACAAAATGAATCATGCCAAGGTCTATATAGTCTGTCTGAAGCCGTGTCAGAAGATCAGAAAAGGCTTCCTTTACCTTATCCATCTCCCGGGTGCGAACATACTGACCATTCTGCCATGTAGAACCGAAATGCCCCTGAATAATCCATTTCCCGCGTTTTCCTTTCAGCGCGTTTCCGATATTGGAGCGCACATTCGGCTCTGACATCCAGCAGTCCAGAATATTAATTCCATAACTCTCACAGCAGTCGATTACGGCTTTTACTTCCTCGGCATTGTGGCGCTCCAGCCACTCCGCGCCAAGACCGATTTCACTGACCTTAAGCCCTGTCTTTCCTAATTCTCTGTATCTCATCCTTTTTCACCTGCTTTCATGGATTTCCCCATCCGGTTTCTTGTTCCTAAGATTTCGTTTCATGCTTCTCAAATGAATACTTCACAAAATTAAAGCAGCTCATTTTTCTTTAAGAAAGGAGTCCTTTCACCATCCCTGCATCAAATGCTACGGACTCCACATGATTTACCTCGATCTGATACAGGGCATTCGCGGCAAGATGTTCTGCCGCCTGCTCCAGATCGCGGATTCCGCTTGTGTTGCGGTGAAGCTCAATGACCGCGTCCAGACCATCCGGGGTCAGCGTACACTCATCCTCTTTCATTCCGATCCGTTTCAGAACTTTCGGGAGCGCATATCTGGAGAAGATCACCTTCTTCTCTTCCGGTGTGTAATCCGGGATCTCGATGACCGCGAACCTGGACATAAGCGGAGCGCTGATCTGGTCTTTCTCATTCGCTGTTGCGATCGGATACACGCCCACTGTCGGGATCATGCATTCGATATAATTGTCTGTAAATCCAAGATTATCCAGCAGAGTCAGAAGCACATCCGCAGGATTTCCGTTGCCTTTTCCCGACGCCGCCTTGTCCAGCTCATTGATAATAAATACCAGATTGGACTCTCCTGCCATGGAGAATGCGTCCATAATAATTCCCGGTTTTGCATTTGCGTAGATTCGGGAGCTTCCGGTCAGCTGTTCCGGGTCATTAATGGAACTCATATCAAGTGTTGTCCACGGCAGCTTCAAAATACGTGCTACCGCATAGGCAATCTGGGATTTTCCGGTTCCCGCCGGTCCGATCAGCAGCAGTCCATATGCCGGAAGCGTATGAGTCCGGTTGATCTGGATAATCGTTTCGATGATTCTCTGTTTCACGGACTCCATGCCGTAAAGTTCCTCGTCCAGTATCCGGCGTGCCTCGTCAGGATCAATGGACGGGAAATAATTGCTCTTCCACTGAATATTCATCATAATCGACAGTGCTCTCTGAGCATGCCGTCGTTCTTCCGCCGATACTTCATGGGAGCGGGCCACCGCCAGATTTCTCCTTGCCCACAGACGGATGTTGTCAGGCAGTGTCCGCCCTGCGCAGGTCATGAAATCCGTAATGCTCTGTATGCTGGTCAGCTTCATACTGTCCCCGGTTTCATCTTCATCTTCGTCCGGGATTTCCTCGGATGGAGCGTCACTTGACTGGAGCCGTTCGATCATGAACTGAAGGAATCCGTCCTCTGCAGAGAGCTTTGCTCCGCCGCCAAAGGCGATCTCTCTTATCTTGTAGACTGCATAACCATCCTCCCCCGCAACACCGGAAAGCCGCACATTGATCCGGTTATCTCCCAGCCACTTCAGAAGATTTACAAAACGTGCGTCAATTCTCAGAATATCCGCAGTAACAGTCCCTTCCTCTGTCTTAAACTCAAAGGCGGTTCGCCTGACCGGATTGGTAAATACTCCGCTGGAATGATGGGTCAGTTTTCCTGCACTGTTATCCAGCACGATGATCGGGTGTTTCTCAGAAGCCTGCGGTTCATTGGAATAGAATATTTCATAGGTACATTCTGAAACCGAAGATGCATTCTTCTCTGAATCATTAAAATCAAAAACCGGCATACTATTCTCCCTTCTGGTTCAGCCACTCTTCTATATCTTTTCCTGCTTCAGCAGCTTCTGCTCCATGCACGGAAAGCCCCTTCTTTATAACAGCGCCGGGACATATATCGCGCAGATCAGCTTCACTTTTTCCCATTCCGCTTCCTTCATTCGTACAGAGCGGCCAGATTGTTTTGCCTGTGAAATCATATTTTTCGAGAAAAGTAAACATCGGCATTGGCATTGTGCCGCAGTAGTTAGGATAAGCAAGATATACAGTATCATATTCTTCCATGTTTTCAGGGTATGCCGCAAGTTCCGGCCTTGCTCCGCTCTTCATATCAGCAACTGCCTCTTTTACACACTCACGGTAATCATTGGAATACGGTTTCACAGGCTTCAGCTCGAAGAGATCGGAACCAGTCTGCTTCTGCAGCAGATGTGCCGCGATATCAGTGTTACCAACCTTCAGATCCCTGATTTCTTTATTAACATAGTTTTGTCCTGTTCTTGAAAAATATATGATAATTGATTTCATAGCTACTTACCTCCTGTTTATTTACGCAGGCAGCCGCCTCTGAATTTCTGTCATATCGCGGCGTCTTACCTGCTGTTTTTATGATTTTCTCATATAAAGATGCGAATCAGACCCAAAATGAGCAGATGAATCGGATAAAACAGATAGAAAAACCATTTGGAGAATGTTCTTCCTCTTTCCATCCGTTTTCCATTATAAAAATAAACGATTATGATTCCCGCCAGTATCACTCCTGATACATAGAATATCTGCGAAATCAATACCCGGACGCTGAATATCTCTCCGACCGGAAGATTCAGAAGCAGAAACAGTACAATGCAGTACAGAAATGACTTTTTAATCTTTCTGCTGTCACCCCGGGCACTGGAAAAGAACAACGTAAACGCCGGCGCCATAATCGCCCAGTCTGAAAACACAGACACGCAGAAGATCAGAAAAATCAGCAGGACCCTTACCGCCGCGTCCTGAACATATTCCTGTATCAGCAGAATACAGAAACACAGCAGCAGGGTAAATATCATATTAAACCCGCAGAACGTAATGACACCGCCGCTTCCGAATACCTCTGCGAATGCCATGCAGAACGGAATTTCCGAGAGAACAGCGAATACCGCCAGGCGGATGGCATATTTTTTCTTTGAATGTGTATAGTGATACCCCTCTGCCAGAAAGTAACACATGACCGGCGCGGTAAAATAACCGATTCCGATCATAAAATCAAAAAGCAGTGTCCCCGGTTCCATGAAAATATTTGCAATGTGATTGCAGAGCATGGTCGCCATTGCAATATATTTGATGACATCACGATTCAATCTCTTACTGCTCATCGTTTTCTGTCCCCCAGGTTTCCCTGTCACCTCCGGTAACAGTCTTTATTTTCTCAAGAAATGATCCTCCATACTGCTCCAGTTTCTTTTCTCCCATTCCGTTTACATCCAGCAGCTCTTCTTCGGTAAGAGGCAGACGGATGCACATATCCCGAAGAGTTTTATCGGAAAAGACCATATATGGCGGGATTCCCCGTTTCCGGGCAAGTTCGTATCGGAGTTTTCGCAGTTCCTCGAAAAGTTTCTGTCCCTTTTCGCTGAGATTTTCTGTCTGCGACGGCTTGCGTGACAATTTTTTCGCGGAATCTGCCGTTTGTTTGAGCATTTCTTTTTTGTATTCGATCCAAAAAGATCCTTCGCCATCTGAGAGCTGTCCGGACTGCGGGGTAAGTTTCAGAACCGTATATTTATCATCTGTCTGCCGGAGATATCCCTGTTCCACCATGGCGCGTATCACTTCCCGGATCAGTTTCTGCCCAAGTGCGCGCTGTTTCCCGTAAGCCGGATTCTGATCCATACGGGCACTGCGTATTTTTGCCGTATTTGCGCCGAGCAGCGTGGCTGCGATCATGGCCGCTCCGTACCGCTGTCCTGATGCGCTGACACAAAGGACCACATCCTCTGCTGCTTCCGAAACATCCAGCTTTTCAAATTCTCCCAGACAGTTGGAACAGTTTCCGCATGGGTCCCGTGAATCCTCACCAAAATAGCTCAGAATGCAGTTTCGCAGACATTTTGCAGTCGTACAGTAGAGTTCCATTCTGCGCAGGCGCTCCATATCCTGCATGCGCATGATCCGCAGTTCCTCTTCCGTGTATTCTCCGGCGGTCTCTTTGCTTTCCAGCAGAATCCGGTTGATCACCGTATCGTGGGGTGAATAATAGAGAATACATTCCGCCGGTTCTCCGTCACGCCCTGCCCTGCCGGCTTCCTGATAGTAGTTCTCCATACTCTGGGGCATGTTGTAGTGAAGGACATAGCGGACGTTTGATTTATCGATTCCCATGCCGAATGCATTGGTGGCAATCATCACCTTCACCCGATCATAGATGAAATCCTCCTGGCTCCGTTTTCTCCCCTCGGCCTCCATTCCCGCATGGTATCGCCCTGCGGAAAATCCAGCATTGTCCAGGTAGAGATAGAGTTCATCCACTGCTTTTCTTGTAGCACAGTAGATAATACCGCTGTCCTCCCGGTGCTTTTCCAGGTATTCCGAGATCCGTGACGGTTTCTCCCTGTCTTTTACATTCTGTACTTCAAAGTAGAGATTCTCCCGGTCGAATCCGGTGACAGCTTCATAGGGATCCTCCAGTTTCAACGAATCCAGGATATCTTTTCTGACCCGCTCTGTCGCCGTGGCGGTAAATGCAGAAATTACAGGCCGCATGGGCAGCTGCCGGACAAATGACAGGATCCGCACATAGCTGGGGCGGAAGTCCTGTCCCCACTGAGAGATACAGTGTGCCTCATCCACTGTGATCATGGAGAGTTCCGTATGACATGCGAAATCAAGGAACCGGGGCGTTTCCAGACGCTCCGGAGCCACATAGATGATTTTGTACTGCCCGGATTTCGCCAGTTCCAGCGCTTTTCCGATCTGTCCTTCTGTCAGGGAGCTGTTGATGTACGCGGCGTGAATGCCGGCTTCATTGAGGGCCTTAACCTGGTCCATCATCAGGGAAATCAGGGGAGAGACCACCACCGTAATTCCCGGCATCAGAAGCGCCGGGACCTGATAACACAGAGATTTTCCCGCCCCGGTAGGCATAACGGCGAGGACGTCTCTCCCGGACAGGATCTGGTCGATAATCTCCTCCTGCCCCGGACGGAAGGCATCATAGCCGAAATATGTTTTCAGAGTCTGTTTCTTCTGATTTTCAGTTTCATTCATTCAGTCTGTCTCCTTAAGGTCTGAATCTCAGATAGATAAATTGAGATCCGTTCACGCATAAGTATACCACTTCCCTCTTCAAAAACCAATCATCAGCATGTATAATGTTTTAACACGAACAGTTCAGCCATGGACGGTCCATCATATTTTCTAATCAGGAGGTTTCTTCATGCAGTACACAGCACCGCATTATTACAAAAAATTTCAGTGTATCGGCGGCGATTGTCCCGATACATGCTGCGCGGGATGGCAGATCCAGATCGATCCTGCATCTCTGCGGAAATACAAAAAAACAAAGGGTCCGCTGGGAAGCCGGCTTAAAAACGAGATCATCTGGAAGGAAGGCTGTTTCAGACGCTACGGAGGAAGATGCGCTTTTCTCAATGATGACAATCTCTGCGATCTTTACCTGGAAGGAGGCGGAGAGAAAGCGTTCTGCCGCACCTGCCGCATCTATCCCAGGCATATTGAAGAGTTTGAAGGTCTCCGGGAGATCTCCCTTTCCCTTTCCTGTCCTGTCGCCGCCTCACTGATTCTTTCCTGCCAGGAGCAAGTTCATTTTCTCCACGGGGAAGATCCGGACAGAGATGAGACATATGAAGACTTTGATTTTCTTCTGTTCACGAAGCTGATGGACGGGCGCACTCTGATCCTTGACATCATACAGAACCGATCCCGCCCTATCGGCCTGCGAGCTGCGATCGCGCTTGCGCTTGCTCACGATCTGCAGGAGCGGATCGATCGTAATGCACTGTTTGACGTGGATTCCCTGCTGGAGAGATATTCTTCTGAAAGCACCTGGGATTGGTTTGAAAACCGGCTGAAAATGCTGAGCGTCAGTCAACAGAACAGAGGGGATGTGAGGGATCGTCTTTTTGCGATCCTGGATCATCTGGAAGTATTAAGAGAGAACTGGAAGCCTTATCTTCACAAGGCTCGAATCACTCTAAAGAATGCTGAAAGAAATGCTGCCGAAAAATTATCCGGGCTGTTTACGGACATCATAGCCGAACAGCTTCTTGTCTATTTTATATTTACTTATTTTTGCGGCGCTGTTTACAACGGAAATGCATACGGGAAAATGAAGTTCTCCCTGGCGGGTATGATCCTGATCCGTGAGCTTGTGCATGCCAGCTGGATTCAGGATCCGTCCGGCACATCCTTTGAAACCATCATCGATGCTGCTGTGCGCTACTCCCGCGAGGTCGAACACTCGGACGATAATAAAATCACAATGGAACAGCTTCTTGACAGTGAAGATGATTTCGGACTGGAAGACCTGTTTGGACTTCTGCTATGATTTTCCCGCAAGCTGCCAGAATGCAACCGCGCTGGCTGCGGCCACATTAAGAGAGTCCACACCGTGAGCCATGGGGATCTTCACCGTATAGTCACACTCTTCTATTGTGTCTGCACTCAGGCCGTCTCCTTCTGTGCCAAGTACAATGGCGAGCCGCTCCTCTGAAGCGAGCCGTGGATCACTGATGGAAACAGACTGATCTGTCAGCGCCATAGCAGCGCTTCGGAATCCCAGTTTCCGGAGCTGTTCCGGAAGCCCGGCCCCCGTCCTTTCCGCAGAATCCAGAAATGTCCACGGGATCTGAAACACTGTTCCCATACTCACCCGGATAGCCCTGCGGTACAGCGGATTGCTGCATCCCTGTGTGAGAAGAACTGCGTCCATTCCAAGGGCTGCCGCTGAGCGGAAAATGGCGCCTACATTGGTGGGATTCATTACATTTTCCAGTACGGCAATCCGTGACGCGCCCCGGCAGATCTCATCTGCTGCCGGAAGCGGCTTTCTGCGCATGGCGCAGAGCATGCCTCTTGTCAGCTTGAATCCTGTCAGCTGAGTCAGCACGTCAAACTCCGCCGTATACACCGGAATATTCCGGCAGCGGGCAAATATACCGTCTGTCTCTTTTTCGCTGTCGCCGTGTGCCATGAGGATGGAGACAGGCTCATATCCCGCATCAAGCGCTCTGACGATGACTTTCGGGCTTTCGGCAATAAAAAGCCCGTCTTCCGGCCTGTCCCTGTTCAGAAGCTGTGCCTCAGTGAGCCTGGCATATATATCCAGCTCCGGTGCTGAGAAATCCGTGATTTCAATCCTCTGTGGCAGAAGTCTCAGATATCCGCTCTCCATTACAGATGAGAGGCGATTGCCCAGATTATTACAATCAGAACAACTACCGTAATAATAATTCCCCAGAACTTTGCAGTATTTTTCTGGAGTTTCTCTTTCTCTTTGAGTTCTTCATATTCATTCCTTGGATCTTTCATTATGTATCCCCCTTTCACTGACATTGCGTAATTAACAACAGTCAAATTTTAAATTACCATTTCAAATGATACCATATACTGGATGATCCGTAAAGCCCGGCAGTGCAGGCCGCTTCACCATGTTGGCAGTAAACAGGCGGCTGCCATGCAGCTTTTTTACGTATCCCGCGTCAGTTTCCGAATCCAGTTTCCATAATTTGACTCCAGAAATGCGGGAACACATTTGAATATCTGATCCGCATTCAGGCAGCATACCACAACCGCCGGCGAAGCTTTTACAATAAAAGCCATAACAAATGACAGAGGAATTACAATGCACCAGATACTGATCAGATCCATCCTGACAACAAAAGCCGCGTTCCCGCCGCCGCGGATAATTCCGTTATTTGTCGGCATCTGGTAGGACATTCCAACGACAACCACACTTAAAATCACAAGGAAAGTATTTGCCATCTCCTTTGTCCTCGGCGACAGATCATAGATTTCCAGAATGGGAATCCGGATTGTAAACAGAAGGAGGCCAGATATAATTCCGATTACCGCAAACATTTTCTGGAGCGTGGAGGCATATTTCTTCACAAGAGAAATATCTCCCATGCCGATTGTCTTCCCGATGATAACCGATGCAGCGGAAGATGCGCCCACTGCCATTGATTTTACCATCAGGAAGATGTTGGATGCCACGCTGTTGGCAGCAATGGCAGCTGAAGTCATATGCCCCAGTATCACGGTCTGCAGCGCTGTGTTTACGCCCCACAGTCCGCTCACCACAAGCATGGGCGATGTAATTTTCACATAATCTTTTGCAAGAACCCTGTCAAACCGCAGAAAACTTCTGAGATTTAATTTCAGAAACGGTGCTTTCTTAGTAACATAAACAATCAATACCGTGAACTCAACAATCCGTGCCGCAAGAGTTCCAATCGCAGCTCCTGCCGCCCCAAGCCCCGGCGCGCCGAAATTTCCATAGATAAGTGTGTAATTGACTGCGCAGTTAATACAGAATGTCATAACAGACAGGCTGAACGCAATATTAACAATCTCTACGCTCCGAAGTACTGCAAGCAGAATCTGAGTCATTGCGAAGAACAGATATGTAAAGCGGATAATATTCAGATACTCCATGCCCTGCTGAATGATCGCTTCATCTGTTGTGAAAATATTGACTGCCTGGTGCGGAAAAATACTGACCAGAATAAACAAGATAACAGCAATGACTACGGCCGCCTGCATTGCTGTGGCGGAAATCTTTCTCACAGGCTCTGTCTGTTTCTTTCCCCAGTACTGACTGCAGAAAATAACCAGTCCGTCTCCCAGCGCCATAACAAGCTGCTGGAATACGAACTGGATCTGATTCACTGCAGAGACGCCTGACAGTGCTGTCTCACTGTAGGCGCCAAGCATTATATTGTCCGTCAGGTTTACGCTCAGCGTAACCACATTCTGCAGTACAAGTACAAAATATAAGGAGAAGAAATTTCTGTAAAATTCTTTGCTTATCTTCTGTTGTCTCAAAATCATTCCTCCTCCGGGTTCCGCCCCCGCAGGCGCAGATAGTAAAACCTGAGTTTTCCTACCAGCACCGTCAAATACCTGAGAACCGGCTCGGTCGCAATCGCGAAAACAACAAAAAGCATTACGCATTCTGTTGTCATTCCTGTTATTGCAAACAGGTTGTTGAGGAAGATACTGCAGAACAAAAGTCCAACGATACATCCGATCAGAATACCGGCGCGGATCTTATTCATCGGCGCACTGATCTTATAGAGGATCATAAATCCTACAATGGCAAGCAGCATAGTAGCCGCAGTGGAAATATCCGTGGAATTTACTCCAAATGTGCGCCCGAATATAACCAGCGCGCCTACTGCGAGCGCGTCTGTCACGGCTGCAGGAAGGGCTTTCAGGAACACGTTCGTCAGGAAATGCCCCTTGATAATATTTTTGTTCGGCTCCAGTGCAAGGAAGAATGCAGGAATACCGATGGTAAACATACTGATCAGCGAGATCTGCGAAGGTGCAAGCGGGTAGGTAAACATGAACACCAGCGAGATCAGGCTCAGTAAAAACGAGAAAATATTCTTTACAAGGAACAGGCTCGCGGAACGCTGTATATTATTGACCACTCTTCGTCCCTCAAGAACAACCTGAGGCATACAGGAAAAGTCAGATTCAAGGAGCACCAGCTGTGAAGCCTGCGCCGCGGCATCGCTTCCCGATGCCATTGCGATACTGCAGTCAGCGTCTTTCAGCGCAAGCACATCATTCACGCCGTCTCCGGTCATGGCCACCGTATGTCCGGCATCTTTGAGGATACGGACAAATTTGCGCTTCTGATCCGGAGTCACACGTCCGAATACCGTATTGTTGAGCACCGCATTCCGGAGCGCTTTCTCGTTTTTCAGCTCAGAGGCATCAACGTATCTGTCAGCATTTTTGATTCCAGCCTGTCTCGCCACATTGGAAACCGTAACCGGATTATCTCCGGAAATAACTTTTACATCCACGCCCTGTTCGGCAAAATATTCAAACGTCGTCTTCGCGGCTTCACGAATCGGATTGGCAAGAAGCACGAATCCAAGCGGTGTAATACCGTGCTCAAGCGGTTTCCCAGTTACTTCTCCGTCATAGGAACCAAATACAAGGACACGGGCTCCAGTGGATGCATGTTCGGTAATTTCTTCTGCATAGTCTCCGTATTTTTCCTTCAGCACAAATTCCGGGGCTCCCAGCACATAAGCTCCGTCCTCGAATGTTACGCTGCTGTATTTTGTAGATGAGGAAAATCCGGTCTTGGACACCGGCTTTTTCCCGGAAGATTTGCTGAAATACTCCTTCACAGCAGCCATGGTAATATTGTCGTTCGTCATCGCTGCGGCGAAATCGCCGATCATTGTCCGCAGAGGCTCCATCTCTTCTGCATCGTACTCATCCGTCTCAACCACATCCTGTACCTTCATGGTATTTTCCGTGATTGTTCCTGTCTTGTCCACGCAGAGCACATCCACCCGCGCAAGCGTCTCTATACACTTCATATCGTGCAGGAGAACTTTCTTCTGCGCAAGCCGGACAGAACTGACTGCAAGAGCGACACTGGCAAGCAGGTAAAGACCTTCCGGTATCATACCGATCACAGCGGCAATCATGGATGTCACGCTCTCGCGGAATCCGTCATGCTGGATGAAGAATGCCTGTGAGAACAAGACAAGACCGATCGGGATAATCGCAACACCGACACATTTAACAAGTTTATTCAGAGAACGGATCATCTCCGACTGCTCCCCTGACTGCATCTCTTTTGCCTGCATGGTCAGTTTGGAAATATAAGAATCCTCCCCCACCCGGTCAAGCCGCGCATGGCACTGTCCGGAGACAATAAAACTTCCGGACATCAGTTTATCCCCTTTTCTCTTCGTGATCTCATCCGCCTCACCGGTCAGAAGAGATTCGTTTACCTGCACTTCCCCGGCCGACACAACAGCATCCGCACAGACCTGATTGCCGGCTTTGAAAATGACAATATCATCAAGCACAAGTTCTTCCGCATCGATCATCGCTTTCTTTCCGTCACGCACAACCATTGCATGAGGTGCATTCAGCATGGTCAGCTTATCAAGAACCTGTTTCGCCCGAACCTCCTGAATAATACCGATCAGTGTGTTGGCGATAATGACCGGAAGAAAAGTCAGATCCCGGAAGGATCCCACCAGTATCAAAAGAACGGCAAGTACTGCAAAGATCAGGTTGAAATATGTAAATATATTCTCATGGACGATCTCTTTTGTTGTCTTTGACGGCGGATCCACAGAGCGGTTCGTCCAGCCGTGCAGGCGGTGTTCCTGCACCTGCTGGCTGGTCAGACCTTTTTTATAATCAGGATTATATCTCGTCGTCGGTATTCTTCTGTCTCTTTTCTCTTCTCTTTCCTGTATTCTTCTTCCGGGCATCTGCCTCATATCCCTTCCTGTCATTCGTTCTCTATTGTCAGTTTCGCTGCGGTATTCTCTCCGGATTCGGTGTTTCCGGAATTTCCATTTTCAGAATCCTCATTTCTGATTTCTGTATCTGCCAGATCCCGTTGGTTCAGAATCTCCATAAATTCGTCGCCGGTAATGGTTTCTCTGTCATAAAGGTATTTCGCAAGTTCATGCAGTTTCCCCTGATTCTCCCTGAGCAGATTCATTGCCTTGTCATAAGCTTCCTTCACAGCGTTCACAACCATATCGTCAATGTGTGCAGCTGTCTCCGGAGAGCAGCTCAGACTGGAATCTCCGCCAAGATACGGGTTTGCCTGTGTCTCCAGAGCTACCATGCCGAACCTGTCGCTCATACCGAAGCGTGTGATCATCGCGCGGGCCAGTTTTGTCGCCTGCTCGATATCGTTGGAAGCGCCGGTCGTAATGGATCCGAATACCAGCTCCTCCGCGCACCTTCCGCCTGTGAGTGTTGCGATCTTGTTCTCGATTTCCTCTTTTGACATCAGGTTGCGCTCCTCCGAATCCACCTGCATCGTGTATCCAAGTGCTCCGGAAGTTCTCGGGATAATCGTGATCTTTGTCACCGGCGCGGAATTTGTCTGAAGTGCGGCGACGAGCGCGTGACCGATCTCATGGTATGCAACGATCAGTTTCTCCTTTGTGGAAAGCACGCTGTTCTTTTTCTGGTATCCTGCGATAACGACCTCGATACTTTCCTCCAGATCCGACTGAGTCACATATTTTCTGTTTTCGCGGACAGCGCGAAGCGCCGCCTCGTTTACCATATTGGCAAGCTCTGCTCCGGAAGCTCCTGACGCTGCTCTTGCTATCGCGTTGAAGTCCACATCATCTCCGAGCCTTACTTTTTTGGCATGTACTTTCAGGATTTCTTCTCTTCCCTTCAGATCAGGAAGCTCGACGGGAATTCTTCTGTCAAACCGTCCCGGGCGAAGCAGCGCCGGATCCAGAGTGTCCGGACGGTTAGTCGCCGCAAGGATCACCACTCCTTTTGAAGCATCGAATCCATCCATCTCTGTCAGAAGCTGGTTCAGCGTCTGTTCCCTCTCATCATTTCCGGCAAATCCCTGGCTGTCCCTCTTCTTTCCGATTGTATCGATCTCATCGATGAATACAATACAGGGTGCTTTTTCATTTGCCTGTTTGAACAGATCACGGACTTTTGACGCGCCCATGCCGACAAACATTTCTACAAACTCTGATCCTGAGATTGAAAAGAACGGAACTCCTGCCTCGCCGGCAACCGCTTTGGCGAGCAGAGTCTTACCTGTTCCCGGCGGTCCGACAAGAAGGGCACCCTTCGGGCAGATTGCTCCGATCTCCTGATATTTCTGCGGGTTGTGGAGAAAATCTACGATCTCTGTCAGAAGCTCCTTGGCTTCATCCTCTCCCGCCACATCATTAAACGTAATTCCAGTCTCAGACTGAACATAAACTTTGGCATTGCTTTTGCCAAACTGCATAAACGGACCGCCGCCTTCTCCGCCGCCCATCTTCTTCATAAGCTGCCTGGAAAGAAGCTGTCCCAGCGCGATAAAGATAATGATCGGAATTACCAGTGAAAGCAGCAGGCTGAGCCACGGATTCATTTCCTCCTCCGCAACTCTGCCGAATTCACAGCCGGATTCCACGAGACGGTTCACCAGATCCGGATCTTCGAATCTGGTGGTCTCGTACTGCTGCGGATTTTCATTCTTGTCTGTAAAGTAGATCGTTTCCCCTTCCAGCTGGACTTTTGAAACTTCCTTATTCTCTACCATGGTGAGGAATGTACCGTAGTCCACTTCTGTAATATTCCCCTGAGTCATCATGGGGAATATTACCCAGTTAATCAGTATCAGAGCTGCAAGCGCGATCAGATAATAGACGATCAGCGGCTTTTTTGGCTTCTGTACCTGTTTCATTTATTGCCTCCTTATTATTTTCTCTTCTTAAGCGCAAGGCGGATCGCTTTCAGGATCTGAATGATCGGGATATTAACCGCTGCGAGTCCATATACGATGAAGAGCTGAGTCAGCGTCAGTGTCTGTACCTTAAAGATATTGTGAAGTCCAGGTATCATTACGACTGACGTGATCAGAACGATTCCGAGAAGGAATGCTCCGATCAGGAATTTATTGTTAAATACACGTTTTGTAAATACAACCGGTTTGTCGTCTTTACAGTTGAATCCATGGAACAGACGTGCGGAACAAAGTGTTGCGAACGCCATTGTGCTTCCGAGCAGTTCGTTGCCGCCCTGATAGCCGATCATAAATGCAATCATGGTTGTCACACCGATGGAGAGACCTTCCGTACCGATCTTGAGCAGGAAGTCTTTCGTCAGGATCGACTCGTTCATCGGTCTCGGCCTCTCGTTCATCACATCTTTGGAATGCGGCTCCAGTCCCAGCGCAATCGCCGGAAGACTGTCTGTCAGCAGGTTGATGAACAGCAGGTGAACCGGTGCGAACGGTACCGGAAGCGCTGCGATAGATGCATAGAGAACCGCAAGGATCGCACCGAAGTTACCGGACAGCAGGAACTGGATGGAGTTCTTGATGTGGCGGTAAATGTTTCTTCCGTTTTCCACTGCTTTTACAATAGTTGCAAAGTTGTCGTCTGTCAGTACCATGGCTGCCGCGTCTTTGGACACTTCGCTTCCCGTGATTCCCATGGCAACACCAATATCCGCCTGTTTCAGAGCCGGCGCGTCATTTACACCGTCACCTGTCATTGCCACGATATTCCCCTTATCCTGCCATGCACGCACGATTCTGATCTTGTGTTCCGGTGAAACACGGGCGTAGACGGAAATGCCTTCTACGAAGTTCTTCAGTTCCTCATCAGACATCTTGTCGATCTCAGCGCCTTCGCATGCCTCGGATTCATCATTTAAGATACCAATTCTCTTTGCGATCGCTGCTGCTGTCACCTTGTGGTCACCTGTGATCATGATCGGACGGATTCCGGCGCTCTTACATTCTGCAACGGCTGCCTTTGACTCCTCACGCGGCGGATCCATCATGGCAATCAGTCCGAGGAATGTAAGATCATTCTCATCTTCCAGTGTGAGTTCGAGCTCATCTGATACAACTTTATAAGCGAATGCCAGAACACGGAGACCTTCTCTTGAATATTTCTGGTTCTGCGCTTCGATATTGCTGCGGTCCTGATCTGTCATCGGACGGATTTCGGATCCGATCTGGATCTTATCCATGCGGCCCAGAAGGACGTCGACAGCACCTTTTGTCACCATAGTAGGAACACCTTCCATGGTATGCTTTGTGGACATCAGTTTTCTGTCGCTGTCAAACGGATTTTCGCTTTCACGAGGATATTTCTCGCGCACTGATTCCGGATCCAGTCCGAGACGGCTTCCAAGATTGATCAGAGCTGTCTCTGTCGGATCACCGATCTCCACACCATCTGTATTCTTTGAATCGTTGCAGAGCATACTGCTGATCAGAAGCCTGCTCTGGGAAGGATCATTAAGGTCGATATCCTCAGCCTTGATGCTGCATTCATCTACATAGTAATCTTCTACTGTCATTTTATTCTGTGTCAGTGTACCTGTCTTATCCGAGCAGATAATTGACACGCTTCCGAGACCTTCCACTGCCTGGAGCTTACGCATGATCGCGTGTTCTCTCGCCATTTTCTGTGTACCGAAAGAAAGCACGATTGTCACGATGGAACTCAGAGCCTCCGGGATAGCTGCAACTGCAAGCGCTACGGCGAACAGGAACGCGTCTCCGATATTGTCTCCTCTGAACACGCTGATTCCAAAGAGAATACCGCAGAAGATAAGAATCAGGATGGACAGTTTCTGACCGAACTGATCCAGGTTGACCTGGAGCGGTGTCTTCTTCTCTGATGTTGTCTTCAGGAGACTGGCGATCTTTCCGACCTCAGTGTCCATACCGATTCCGGTTACAACAAAAGAACCACGTCCATATGTCACAAAGCTTCCTGAATACACCATATTCAGACGGTCGCCCAGCGGCACTTCGTCTTCTTTGATTACATCAGTTGTCTTCTCCACGCCAAGGCTTTCTCCTGTGAGCGCACTCTCGTCCACTTTCAGGCTTGCGCATTCCAGAAGACGTCCGTCTGCCGGTATATAATCTCCTGCGTCCAGCATAACCACATCACCGACTGTAACTTCCGATGAAGGGATCTGTACGACATTGCCGCATCTGAGGACTTTTGCCTCAGGTGCTGAAAGCTTCTTCAGACTGGCAAGAGACTGTTCTGCCTTGACCGTCTGCACAGTTCCGAGAATCGCGTTCATTGTGATAACGATCAGGATTACCACCGTACTGTCAACCTCTCCCATAAAACCGGATACGATTGCAGCGATGATCAGGATAATAACAAGGAAATCCTTGTACTGTTCCAGGAAAATCTGAAGGATTGTCTTCTTCTTTCCTTCAACCAGCTCATTCGGTCCGTACTTTTCCTGATGCTCACGGATCTGTTCTTCCGTAAGCGGCTCCAGCGATCCATTGACTTCTGTCAAAGTCTCATCGCCGGTCATCTGATAATAATGCTTCATATTTTCTCTCCTCCTAATAACTGTGCGTGCAATAAAAAATGAGACTCCTATTGCACAACGTTGTTATGTAATGCAATAAAAGTCTCACTGTTTAATCACGATACGGATGATATCAATTCCATCGTACTGACGATATCGCAAACGCTTCACTGCAGCGCCAGTTACTCCCTTTTACCAAGAAATAATATAATGGAATTTCCTGATTCTGTCAACGCTTTTAACGGAATTTTCACAGATGTGTTGATCTTATACGATTCCCTGTGCCTCCATTGCATTGACAACTTTTTCGAATCCGGCAATGTTGGCGCCTACTACGTAGTTGCCCTTGAATCCGTATTTCTCAGCAGCATCAGCCATATTATGGCAGATGTTAACCATGATTCCCTGAAGTTTCTCATCTACTTCTTCGAATGTCCAGCTCAGGCGCTCGCTGTTCTGTGACATCTCAAGAGCGGATGTGGCAACACCGCCTGCATTGGCAGCTTTTCCAGGTGCGAACAGAACGCCGTGCTCCTGAAGGTATTCTGTAGCTTCAAGAGTTGTCGGCATGTTAGCGCCCTCTGCCACTGCGATGCATCCGTTCTCCACGAGCATCTTCGCATCTTCAAGGTGAAGCTCGTTCTGTGTTGCACACGGAAGAGCGATATCAACCTTAACAGACCATACGCCTCTTCCCTCGTGATACTCGGAATTCGGACGGTATTTCTTATATTCTGTCAGTCTTGCGCGGTTTACTTCTTTGATCTCTTTCAGAGCCGCAACATCGATTCCTTCCGGATCATATACCCAGCCGTTGGAATCGCTTACTGTAACAACTTTCGCGCCAAGCTGATGAGCTTTCTCTGTTGCGTAGATCGCTACGTTTCCGGAACCGGATACTGCGACTGTTTTTCCCGCGATATCCTGTCCGTTCATCTTCAGCATCTCCTCTGTCAGATAGAGCAGACCATATCCTGTAGCTTCTGTACGTACGAGTGATCCGCCGTAGCTTAAGCCTTTTCCTGTCAGAACACCTTCATAGAGTCCGCGGATTCTCTTGTACTGGCCGAACATATATCCGATCTCTCTTGCGCCGGTTCCGATATCTCCAGCCGGAACGTCTGTGTCAGCGCCGATATATTTGCAGAGCTCTGTCATAAAGCTCTGGCAGAATGCCATAACTTCTCTGTCAGATTTTCCCTTCGGATCAAAGTCGGAACCGCCTTTTCCGCCGCCGATCGGAAGTCCTGTCAGGGAGTTTTTGAAGATCTGCTCAAATCCAAGGAACTTGATAATACCAAGGTTTACTGACGGATGGAGACGAAGTCCTCCTTTGTAAGGTCCGATCGCGCTGTTGAACTGTACACGGTATCCTGTGTTCACATGAACCTGTCCGTTGTCGTCAACCCACGGTACACGGAATTTAAACTGTCTCTCAGGCTCTGTCAGTCTCTCAAGAAGCGCTTCTTTTCTGAACTTCTCCTCATTAGCTTCGATTACCGGGCGAAGTGACTCAAGTACTTCTTTGACTGCCTGATGGAATTCCGGCTCAGCCGGATTTTTCTTTACGACTAAATCAATTACCTCATCAACGTAAGACATCTTAAAACAACCTCCTAAAATAAAATCGCGGGCAGAGATAAATCTGCCCGCCCCAGACATCTTTGTCTACTCGTATATTTTATAAAGAAAATGAATTCTTGTCAATTAAAACTTTCACCATTTTACAGTTTTATCACTTTATCTTGGTGAATTTGCAGGGGAAGCCCTGCGATTATTCAAATTTGGTCTCCAGGGCTCCTTCGCGACAGATTTCCACATCGCGCGAATGCGCATCCTGCCCGGAGAGTTTTTTATATCACATGGAATTTCTGATGAAATTTCCTGTGATATAAAAACAGGATGCCACACAGCATCCTGTTCAAGTGCACTTATTAATTATATTTACGTTTTCTAGCAGCTTCAGATTTTTTCTTACGTCTTACGCTTGGCTTTTCATAGTGTTCTCTCTTGCGGATTTCCTGCTGAATGCCAGCTTTAGCGCAGTTTCTTTT
>DXGZ01000027.1 GCA_019113645.1 Candidatus Mediterraneibacter vanvlietii
CCGCTCATTTAGTTTTTCTTAGATCCTGGAGCGGAGCCGAATCCGGCATTCCCTTCCCGCAGAATACGTTTTCACTAATTATCTCCTGCGGATTTCGGATTTGTTCTGTCTGAGTTTCCTATGCGACAAACTCAGATTTGCATATACAATTTATGTTATTGATGATACAATATGAAGTATAATAGAAAATAGAAAACGGAAAAGGCTGGTGATACTTTATGAAGCTTACGTTCATCGGTGCAGCCCATGAAGTTACGGGAAGCTGTCATTTCCTGCAGGCTGCCGGGAAAAACATCCTGATCGACTGCGGCATGGAGCAGGGACCGGATCTGTACGAGAATCCGGGGCTGCCGATTGCGGAAAAGGAGATCGATTATGTATTCCTTACCCATGCTCACATCGACCATTCCGGGATGCTGCCGAAACTGGCGAAGAATGGATTTAAGGGACAGATATTTGCTACATTCGCAACTGTGGATCTGTGCAATATTATGCTTCGAGACAGTGCGCACATCCAGGAATTTGAGGCTGAGTGGAGAAACAGGAAAGGGAAAAGGGCAGGAAAACCAGAATATGAACCAATCTATGTAATGCAGGATGCGCTCGACGCGATAGAGATGCTGGTTCCGTGCCAGTACGGGGAGAGGATTACAATCTGCGACGGCATCCAGATCCGTTTTACAGATGTGGGGCACCTGCTTGGCTCTGCCAGCATTGAAGTGTGGGCAACGGAGAACGGGGTAACGAAGAAGATCGTTTTCTCCGGAGACGTGGGAAATGTAGATCAGCCGATTATCAAGGATCCCACGTACACTGCGTCAGCGGACTATGTTGTGGTGGAATCCACTTACGGCGACCGCATCCACACTGCTGAGAAGCCGGATTATATCGGCGATTTTACAAGAATTATCAAAGAGACATTTGATCGAGGAGGGAATGTGGTAATCCCGTCATTTGCCGTGGGAAGAACGCAGGAGATGCTCTATTTTATCCGTGAGATCAAAGAACAGCATCTTCTCCCGGAATACGAAGATTTTGAAGTGTATCTTGACAGCCCGCTGGCGATTGAGGCGACAAAAGTCTTTACAATGAATATGAGAGACTGCTTTGACAGGGAGGCCATGGAACTGGTGAATTCAGGGATCAATCCGCTTGTTTTCCCGGGGCTCCATACTTCCACAACAAGTGACGACTCCAAAATGATCAACTTTATCGAGAAGCCGAAGGTAATCATTTCCGCCTCAGGCATGTGTGACGCGGGACGAATCCGGCATCATCTGAAACATAATCTGTGGCGGCCGGAGTGTACGATACTGTTTGTCGGCTATCAGGCGAACGGAACGCTTGGAAGGAAACTCCTGGAGGGAGAGAAGAACATCAGGCTTTTCGGCGAGGAGATTGAGGTTCATGCAAGGATCGAGAGTCTCCACGGAGTCAGCGGACATGCGGATATGAATGGACTTCTTAAATGGATCGGAGCATTCCGGACGCCTCTTGAGCGCGTATTTGTTGTACATGGCGAGGACGAGGTGACGGATAAGTTTTCAGCCACCATCAATGAGAAATTCGGCTGTCAGACATGGGCTCCGTATCCCTGCTGCGAGGTGGATCTGCTGACCAATGAAGTGATAACCGAAGGTGTCCGGATCCCGGTGAAGGCGAAGAAGCCTGCTCAGCGCAGGGCTGACACCGCGTTTGAACGGCTGATTGCAGCAGGAAAGAGGCTGCTTGATGTGATTTACAGCAATGAAGGTCTTGCAAATAAAGATAAGGCGAAATTCGAGACTCAGATCAACAATTTAGCGGACAAGTGGGAGAATTAGAATCTAAGGCAAGCTTCCGTCTGTCAAGGACTAAAAGTTTATAAAATTTTCCGGCTGTCGGAATATCCTGGTTCTTAAGTGAGAATCATTCTAAGTATAAAATGCTTAGGAGGATTCTTGCGATGATAGTAAACAAAGTAGAACTGTGCGGGGTAAATACTTCGAAACTTCCGCTTCTGAAAGAGGAGGAGAAAGCAGAGCTTTTTGAAAGGATCAAAGCCGGAGACGAAGAAGCAAGAGAGAAATATATCAAGGGAAACCTGCGTCTTGTACTCAGCGTGATCAAACGTTTTGAGGGAAGCAGCGAAAACGCGGATGACCTGTTCCAGATCGGCTGTGTAGGACTTATGAAGGCTGTGGATCATTTTGATCCGACAAGACTGGTGAAGTTTTCCACATATGCAGTTCCCATGATCATAGGTGAGATCAGAAGATATCTGCGGGATAACAGTCCGATCCGGGTGAGCCGGTCGCTTCGGGATACCGCATATAAAGCGATTTATGCGAAGGAGGGGTATATCAGGAAGTACATGAAGGAGCCTACAGTTCAGGAAATCGCAGATGAGATCGGCATTTCGAAGGAGGATATTGTATTTGCGCTGGATGCCATCCAGATGCCGATGAGTCTGCAGGAGCCGGTATACAGCGATGGCGGAGACACCCTCTATGTGATGGATCAGGTGAGTGACAGGAAGAACAAGGAAGAAAACTGGGTGGAAGAGCTGTCGCTGGAGGCGGCAATGGAGAGGCTCAATGAGAGGGAAAGGTACATTATCACCCTTCGGTTTTTTGAGGGAAAGACACAGATGGAAGTGGCGGAACAGATCAACATCTCCCAGGCGCAGGTAAGCCGGCTGGAAAAGAATGCATTAAAGACCATGCGAAGATATCTGCTGGGAGAATAAGAAAAGAATTGAAATTTTCATGGCTTCATAATATCATATAGAAAGACTATAAGAGAGAGGAAGTTTAGAAGCCATGTATAAAGCCTGTATATTTGATCTTGACGGCACGCTGACAGATACACTGGATTCCCTGAGTTATTCGGTAAATGAAACGATGAAAGAGATCGGTCTTCCGGAAATTACGGAGGAGCAGTGCCGGGAGTATGTGGGAAACGGAGCGAAAGTGCTGATTGAAAAGACGCTTCGCGCATCCGGCGACACTGGACTGGTACATTTTGATGATGCGTTTGCTGCGTATCAGCGGATTTTTGATGAGAACTGCATGTACCATGTGAAGCCTTATCCCGGAATATTGAAACTGCTGGAATTCATGAAAGGGCAGGGAATGAAGCTTGGTGTTCTCTCGAACAAACCGGACCGGCAGGCTGTTCATGTTGTGGAGGGGGTGTTCGGGGAAGAACTGTTTGACCTGGTACAGGGGCAGAAAGAGGGGATTCCGAGAAAGCCGGATCCCGCAGCAGTCCTTTCCATGGCGGAAGCGTTTGGCGCAAGGCCTTCGGAGATGCTCTATGTAGGCGATTCAGAGGTGGATGCGGCGACCGGAAAGGCAGCGGGGATAGATACAGTTCTTGTACTGTGGGGATTTCGTTCCCTGGAGGAGTTAAAAGAAGCAGGTGCTTCCAGGATCGTCGAGACAGTAGATGAAATCATTGATATCGTGAGAGAACAACAGGAGGAGAACAAATGAGTATGTACAGTGAAGAATGCCTGAAGACTTTTCTGAGAGATCAGGAGAAACTCTTTGATGAACCGGTGGCGGAGACGCTCGAGGAGGCAGAGGCATTCCTCGAGGACTGCATGGCAGTAATCGTTGATTCCATCGACGAGGTGAGGGAATACTTTGAAGAGGAAGGCGTGGATGTGGACGGCATGACGCCGGATGAACTGGAAGAAGCATCGGAAGTATTCGCTCTGCCGGACGGAAAATATCTGATTGTAGAAGGATAGTGAAAAGCCGCAGATTATTCCACTGCGGCTTTTTCAACGGCTTCTTTTATGGCGTCCAGTATGATCTGGGACGTGTACGGCGTATCCTCCGAGAGGGCCACGTCATCCAGAGACTGGGACTCATAGATCTGATCCGCAATGTCTTCGATAGCGGGCTGGATGAGCGGAAACATGGCTGTGACGGTTTCATCCAGATTGGAAAAACGGATTGAGTTTATGTGCGATTCATCTACGGCAACTTCCACCTCAAGGTTTGTGTTGTTCAAAGTAAGGGCAGAGGTGTAGATGCCGGGGTTATACTGCTGACCGGTATCTGTCCGGTCCGCTCCGCTGTCCGGGCGGAACATGATAAAGAGCAGGACAATCAGCAGGATGCCAAGTGCCGCAAAAATGGCAGTGTAGATGATCTCCTTCATGTGCAGGACAACGATTTTAGTTCTGGAACCCATAGAGTAACCTCCCGAAATATGTGGCTGCCGTTTTACGGCGGTCCGCTTTTTTATAAGTGTATGACTGAAAAAGGAAAAATATTCACGGCATATGCGTGACAAAGAAGCGCGGATACTGTACAATATATCGGAATGCGTAAAAGACGGCAGAAGCGAACAGAAAATGAACAGGAAGGTTGACGGAAGATGTTTATAATAGCTGGACTTGGAAATCCGGACAGACAGTATGAGGGAACACGGCATAATGTCGGGTTTGATGTAATAGACAGACTGTCGGAGAAATACAATATATCTGTAGATACGAAAAAGCACAGAGCGTATATCGGGAAAGGGATCATTGAGGGACAGAAGGTGATCCTGGCTAAGCCTCAGACTTATATGAATCTGAGCGGCGAGAGCATCCGCAGCATGGTCGATTATTATAAGATTGACCCGGAGCAGGAACTGCTCGTCATCTATGACGATATCAATCTCGGAGTAGGACAGCTGAGAATTCGTGAGAAGGGCAGTGCCGGTGGACACAACGGGATCAAGAATATTATCGCTCATCTCGGAACCCAGGTGTTCCCCCGCATCCGTGTGGGTGTGGGAGAAAAGCCGAAAGGGTATGATCTGGCGGACTATGTGCTGGGACATTTCTCGAAAGCAGAGAAAGAGCTGATGGACGAGGGATATGACAATGCGGTTCATGCTGCAGGGCTGATTGTATCCGGAGAGATCAAGGAGGCCATGAACGAGTATAACAGGAAGAAATCTTTATAAAAGAGGGAAGATAATTTATGCAGGCGTTACTGGCTCCGCTCGGTGAACTGGCGGATTTTCAGGAAATTCGGAGAGCAGAGAAAAAAGGAAAAGGAATTCTTCAGATAGCAGGGTGCGTAAACACGCAGAAAACACATCTGATGTATGCGCTTGGCGATGGCTTCGAGTACCGGGTCATCGCTTTTTCCAGTGAGGAGAAGGCGAAAAAGGCATACGAAGAATACCGGATTTTTACAGACCAGGTGTATCTCTACCCGGCCAGGGATCTGCTGTTTTATCATGCGGATATTAAAGGGAAAACACTGACGGATCAGAGAATGGAAGTGCTTCGAGCTCTGATAGAGAAAAAAGAGCAGGAATCCATTGCCGTGATCACAACAATGGATGCGTTTCTGGACGGGCTGCCCAGGCCTGAGGAAATCAGAAACCAGAAGATCACGATTGATACAGACAGCACGCTGGATCTGACCAGACTGGAGCGGGAACTGGCGGAACTCGGATATGAGAGGGAGAGCCAGATCGAAGGTCCGGGACAGTTTGCGGTAAGAGGCGGGATTATCGATGTGTTTCCGCTCACAGAAGAGCTTCCGGTCCGGATCGAACTGTGGGGAGATGAGATTGACTCGATCCGCAGTTTCGACGTGGAGAGCCAGCGGTCCGTGGAGAACCTGGACGGAATCACCATCTATCCGGCGTCTGAAAACTGGAAAACCGGGCTTGGCGCAGTTTCTTTTCTGGAATATTTCCCAGAGGAGAAAAGCATCCTGTTCCTGGATGAGCCCCAGCATCTTCAGGAAGCTGCGGAAACAGTGGAGCAGGAATATTTCCAGAGCCGGGAGAACCGCATCGAGGCGGGTGTGGAAGAGGGAGAGGACTCTCTTACCGTATTTCAGGTAAAGGATATCATCGGACAGATGAACTGCTACAGCGGGATCGGGCTGACAACGCTTGAGTCAAAATGCGGCATGTTTCATGTCCGACAGACGTACAGCATACAGG
The DNA here is from genome assembly GCA_019113645.1 of Candidatus Mediterraneibacter vanvlietii. Classification (GTDB taxonomy): domain Bacteria; phylum Bacillota; class Clostridia; order Lachnospirales; family Lachnospiraceae; genus Mediterraneibacter; species Mediterraneibacter vanvlietii. The sequence goes on from DXGZ01000027.1 coordinate 5,947, forward strand.
CAAAGAGCGTCAATCCGTACAACAACAGTTTTGAGCTTCTGACACGGGACCTGAAGCGGCTGAAGAGAAGCGGCTACCGGGTTGTGCTTCTGTCCGCGTCCCGGACCAGGGCGAAGCGTCTTGCAGAGGATCTGCGGGATTATGATCTGAGCAGTTTTTACAGTGATGACATGGAGCGGGAGGTCAATCCGGGTGAGATTATGGCTGCCTCCGGCTATGCGGCGGAAGGATATGAGTATCCGATGCTGAAATTCATGGTTATCTCTGAGTCGGATATATTCGGGCGGAAGAAAAAGAAGAAGCGCCACAGAAGATATGAGGGACAGAAGATTCAGGATTTCGCGGAGCTCAAACCAGGAGATTATGTGGTTCATGAAAATCATGGAATCGGCGTATACCAGGGGATCGAGAAGATCGAAGTGGATAAGATTGTCAAAGATTACATGAAGATCTCCTATGCGGAGGGCGGGGTTCTGTATATCCCGGTCGCTCAGATGGATCTGATCCAGAAATACGCAGGCGCGGACGCGAAAAAGCCGCGGCTTAACAAGTTGGGAACGGTTCAGTGGGGAAAGACAAAGAGCCAGGTGAAGAAAGCGGTCCAGGCCGTGGCAGAGGATCTGGTGAAGCTCTATGCAACACGGCAGCAGTCGGAAGGATTTGTCTATGGACCGGATACGGTGTGGCAGAAAGAGTTTGAGGAAATGTTCCCCTTTGAGGAGACGGAAGACCAGCTTCAGGCCATTGAGGACACGAAGCATGACATGGAGAGCACGAAAATCATGGATCGTCTGGTCTGCGGCGATGTGGGATATGGAAAGACGGAGATCGCAATCCGCGCTGCGTTCAAGGCTGTTCAGGAGGGAAAACAGGTTGTGTTCCTTGTCCCGACAACGATTCTCGCGCAGCAGCATTACAATACATTTGTGCAGAGGTTAAAAGACTTCCCTGTGCGGATCGATCTGCTGTGCAGGTTCCGCACCTCATATCAGCAGAAAAAGACAGTGGAAGACCTGAAAAAGGGGCTCGTGGATATTGTGATCGGAACACACAGAGTTCTCTCAAAAGATGTGGAATTCAAGGACCTGGGGCTTCTGATTATCGATGAAGAGCAGCGTTTCGGCGTGACGCATAAGGAGAAGATCAAGAAATTAAGAGAAAATATTGACGTGCTGACGCTCACTGCAACGCCGATCCCCCGTACGCTCCACATGAGCCTGATCGGCATCCGGGATATGAGCGTGTTGGAAGAAGCGCCCCAGGATCGTATGCCGATTCAGACTTATGTGATGGAGTATAATGATGAGATGGTCCGGGAAGCCATTGAGAGGGAGCTGTCCAGGGAAGGACAGGTCTACTATGTATATAACCGGGTCAGCGATATTGCAGATGTGGCTGGAAAGATCCAGCAGCTCGTTCCGGAGGCAAATGTCTCGTTTGCCCACGGGCAGATGAGGGAGCGGGAGCTGGAAGATATCATGTATGATTTCATCAACGGGGATATCGATGTTCTTGTCTCCACAACGATTATCGAGACCGGGCTTGACATTCCGAATGCAAATACAATGATCATACAGGATGCGGACCGCTTCGGTCTCTCCCAGCTCTATCAGTTAAGGGGGCGCGTGGGAAGATCCAACCGGATGGCATATGCATTCCTCCTGTACCGCCGGGACAAACTCTTAAAAGAAGTGGCGGAAAAACGTCTGTCCGCGATCCGGGAGTTCACGGATCTGGGATCAGGGATCAAGATCGCCATGCGGGATCTGGAGATCCGCGGCGCGGGAAATCTGCTCGGAGAAGCGCAGAGCGGACATATGGAAGCAGTGGGGTATGACCTGTACTGCAAGATGTTAAACGAGGCAGTGCTCCGGCTGAAGGGCGGAGAGGTGGAAGAGAGCTTCAACACATCCATTGATCTCAATATTGATGCCTATATTCCGGAATCCTATATTCGAAACGAGTACCAGAAACTGGATATCTACAAGCGGATCGCTGCCATAGAGAACGAGGAAGAGCTGGATGATATGACAGAAGAGCTGATCGACCGTTTCGGCGATATACCGAAGAAAGTGCAGCAGCTTCTTCACATCGCTGCTCTGAAGGCGCTGGCACACTCAGCTTACGTGACAGCGGTGGAGCAGAAAGGCGATTCGATCCGGTTTACCATGTACGAAAGGGCGAAGATCGATCCTCAGAAGATTCCCGCGCTCCTTGCAGCCTACCGGAACAGCCTGGTGTTCCGCACCGAAGAACCGCCGTATTTCCTCTATCAGAAACGGGGACGGAGCGGGAAGGAGACTGCGGAGAATGTGCTTGAAACAGTGAAGAAAGTGCTGGAGGATATCAAAAGCCTTGGGGGATGATTTTCTCTCCCGCACAGCTCCATGGCTGAACTGGTATGAATGTATTATGATAGTTCAGCCTGTGCTTTATCGTACTTTCATAACAGTTCAGCCGCGCCATTCGGAAAACCGCACTAACGTGCTTACTGCGGCTGCGCCGCTGTTTTCCTCATATACAGGCGCTCAGCACATGGAACTGCCCGCTCGAAAAATCATGCGAGCATGCTTTTCTCTCCCGTACAGTTCCATGGCTGAACTGTTATGAAATTTTTGTGACAGATACTTGTTACAGGGGGGAAAACAAGGTATAATGTATCAGTGTATGCGGGTTCGGGCAGATGTTGAACCCGGCGGCGGACAGTGAGGAATACAAAGCGTTTCGCCGCAGAAAGAGGAGGCAATAATTATGATACGGTTTGGAAAAAAAGCTGCGGTACTGACAGCGGCAGGCGTTCTCGCGGCAATGTCCATAACAGGATGCAGCAGTTCGATCGATACAGACGAGGTTGTGGCAACAGTCGGTGATGAAGATATCACGATGGGCGTTGCGAATTTCTATGCCAGAATGATGCAGGGGCAGTACGAGACCTACTACGCTCAGCTGATGGGTACGACAGGAGAGGATATGTGGGCGCAGGAAGTCAGCGATGGCGTGACGATGGAAGAGTCCATGAAAGACAGCGTTATGACGACTCTGCAGAATATGTACCTGATCTCCCAGCATGCTTCTGAATATGAGATCAGCCTGACAGAAGATGAGCAGACAGCCATTGAAGAAGCGGCGCAGCAGTTTGATGCGGATAATACGGACGAGGCGAAAGAAGCAGTGTCCGGATACAGACAGGATATTGAAAAATATCTCGAGCTTGCGACAATCCAGAATAAGATGATTCCGAAGATGCAGGAAGGCGTGAACGAGGAAGTTTCCGATGAGGAGGCAGCACAGAAGGCAATGCAGTATCTGTTCTTCTCCTATACCACTACGGATGAAGAGGGAAATTCCGTGGATCTCTCTGATGAGGAAAAAGCAACTCAGAAGACGAACGCGCAGAGCCTTGTTGACCGCGTGCGCGGCGGAGAGGATATTGAGACAGTAGCTTCAGAGCTTGGCGTTACGGTAAATACACTTACTTTTGATTCGGAGACCACAAGCCCGAACACAGATCTGATCGCAGCTGCGGATGCACTTGAAAACGAAGGCGATGTTACGGATCTGATCGAGACAGACAGCGGAATCTATGTCGGAAGACTGACCAGCCTGCTCGACCGTGAGGCAACGGATCAGGAGAAAGAAAATATCATCAGTGAGCGCCAAAATGAGCAGTACAATTCCCTTCTGGAAGAGTGGAGAGACGCGACTGAGATCAGCGTGAATGACAATGTCTGGGATAAAGTGAACTTCACTGACCAGGGTGTGACAATCACCACATCTGAGGAAGCAGAGAGCAGTGAGGATACATCTGCGGACGGATCTTCCTCAACAGATGCATCAGCAGACGACAGTGCTTCGGCTGACGGCAGTGCGGATACAACTGACGAGACAGCGGAGTAATCGTCCGTAGATAGTGAAATGTCTGTAGATGCTGATTGGAAATTAAATTAGAAAAATAAGATATACGATAAAAGCATCCGGAAATCAAATGCATTCTGAGCATAATGCCAGAAGAGATGATTTCCGGATGCTTTTGTTTAAGTCCGGGTTTAGCCTACCCCGGGATATCCCATCCAGAATGTATTTCCGATCATACCATTGTATTCGATTGTGTTATGGTAAAGATTCGGATCAAAGAATGAATCAAGCCCATAAACTTCAAGTCTTTTATCTGCTACAACGCGGCCAAGGTCATAATATTTAAAATACAGATGGTAAGTATCATCAAAGTATTCATAATATCCATCCCCATTATAATGGGCGATGTGTTCCGGAAAAATTACCTCCTCCTCGACTTCGCGGGGAACATAGTATGGTTCGTCTGATTCAATAAGCTTTGCTTTCGTAATATAGAATCTGAAATTAGCATTATCAATGTGTTCAACGTATACCAGATAATTATCCGTATTGTCATTAAGATTTACACACTTATAGGATGAAGACGGCGGTGGAAGCGGACACTCGATGGTTCCCATATAGTCCCCGCTCATATCTGTCCCGGACGCATCCGGGGGTACCGCGGTACCTGTCTCCTGCGGCTGGGCTTCCGTTCCGCTTTGCGGATCGGTCTGGGCGGAAGCAGCGGAAGGCTGCTGAGAGTCGGGCGCTTCCGTATCATTGTCCGGATCCTGCGTGGCAGCAGGCTCTTTTTGTTCATTCTCGCTGCTCTGCGGTTCGTTTTCTTCTGTCTTTGCAGTGCTGTTCTCGCCGTCCGTGGATTTATCACTGTTTCTGTTGATCAAAACCGTAGCGATACAGATGATAACTACAGCTGCGATAAAGACAACAGCAAAGATCCATTTGGGCTGCCTGTTGTGTTTGTGTTCTGAATTGTTTTCCTGCGGATTTGTCATTTTGATTTCCTCCTTTGCCTCTGTACTCTGCAAGTTGACGAGATCTTTGCGGCCGTTTGTCTGCATTCGGTTTGCAGCGGTTCCTTCTGATTTCATCATAGCGCATATACAGATAAAAATAAAGTGCGAAAATTCTGCAAAAAATTGATTTTCTGCTAAATTTTCGCACTTATTATATGTTCCTGGTATGGATTCTGTTTTCGGGCATCCGCGTATCCAACAGGAACATTGCTCGCAGAGCAAAATCAGTTGTTTCCCGGGATCAGATATACTCGAGCTTCTCGAAGTAGTGCATCAGAATATCTGAGCAGTTTTCCAGTCCGAGCTGGGATGTATCAAGGATCATATGATAATCATTGACATCGCCCCAGGTCTTCCCGGTATGTTCGTAATAGTAGGAAGCTCTTTGTTCATCAGTCTTTTCCACCAGCTCTTTTGCTTCATCGTGGTTCAGATTTTTTGTTTCCATGATCCGTTTGATCCTGTCTTCCTTGTCCGCGCAGACGAAGATATTTAATACATTCATCCGGTCCTTAAGAATATCGGACGCGCACCGTCCGAGGATAATGCACGGCTTTTCAGCCAGTTTGCGAATGGCTTCGGCTTCGCTGTCGTACATATGATCATTGACCTTCTGCTCAATGTAGGCCTTATCGTATACAGGAATGTCGAGCTGTTCGGAAAGTTCTTTGGCAATGACGCTTGCCCCGGTTCCGAAACGGCGGCTCATGGTGATTACTAACTTCATAAGAACTCCTCCTTTGTAGACATGTTTGATGTATAGTTGTCAGTTGAATCTGACAGATCACCGGGAGAGAAGAGGCTTCTCTCCGGGAAATCCTTCTTATTATAACACTTCTTCAGCGATTTGTCTGCCAAGAGATTCTAATTCTTCTCTCTGGGCGTCCTTTACGGAAGACTTGATCGTTACTGCGCCTTCCATCAGCTTCATGTTTTTCATCTCGCCGATCTTCGCGATGATCAGTTTGGTCGACTGAGGCGCCCAAGAGCCGTTTCCGAGAACAGCGACAGTGCGGTTCTGAAGAGCCAGCGCTTTCATATCTTCCAGATAGTTGTCCATCAGCGGATAAATGCTGTTGTTGTATGTGGGCGCTGCAAGGACGATGTGGCTGTATTTGAAGCTGTCAGCGATCAGCTCGGATACGTGGGTTTTGGAAATGTTGTGCATCCGGATATCCTTTACGCCAGCCTCTGCAAGAACAGAAGCGAGGTATTCCGCCATGTTCTCTGTATTTCCGTACATGGAAGCGTAAGCGATCATGACGCCTTTTGTCTCCGGCTCGTATTTGCTCCATGTGTCATATTTTCCGATGATGTAGTCGAGATCTGTCCTCCAGATCGGTCCGTGAAGCGGGCAGATGATGCTGATGTCAAGACCAGCGGCTTTTTTCAGGACGTTCTGCACCTGCATTCCGTATTTGCCGACAATGTTTGTATAATAGCGGCGCGCCTCGTCCAGCCAGTCGCGGTCAAAGTCTACTTCATCATTGAAAATGTTTCCGTTCAGAGCCTTGAAGGTTCCGAAAGCGTCTGCCGAGAAGAGAACCTTATCCGTCTCATCGTAAGTCATCATGGCTTCCGGCCAGTGAACCATGGGCGCCATGACAAAGTGCAGTGTATGCTTTCCGGAAGAGAAAGTATCTCCCTCTTTTACAACGATCTTCTTCCCTTCCAGATCAAAACCGAAGAACTGGTCGATCATGGGGAAAGTCTTCGCGTTGCCGATGATCTGTACATCCGGATAGCGCAGGACGAGTTCTTCGATCATGGCACAGTGATCCGGTTCCATATGGTTGACAACAAGGTAGTCAAGGCTGCGTCCGTCAAGAACTGCCTGGACATTCTCAAGGAACTGGCGCCCGATTGCATAATCCGCCGCATCGAACAGAACCGTCTTCTCATCCATCAGAAGATAGGAGTTGTAGGATACTCCGTCTTTGAGCGGGAAGATGTTCTCAAACAGTTCGATTCTGCGGTCGCTGCCTCCGACCCAGTACAGATCTTCCGTTACTTTTCTGAAACAGTGCATTGATGATTCCTCCTTATATTGCGATCATGTAAATGTGAATGAACCTTTAAATATTCAACGACTCTATTCTATCATAAAAGATGGAATTCGCAAGATAAGTATTCATTTTTGTACAGGGATTTCCGCTATTTTGTTCACTACCTTCATTGACTGAACGTACGAAAACAGAGAGGTTTTTTAAGACGTATTCTGCAGGGAGTGAGGATGTGGGCGAGGCTCCGCTCCGGGGAATAAGGGCAACTAAGAAGTTCCGGGCACGGACTAAATACAAGGACAGACGGTGAGCAACTCGCTTCGCTCAGACAATCTCACCGCCTGTCCTGACGTCCGCACACGGAACTCCAAGTTGCGCTAATTCCCCTTCGAAGTCACCCCGCCCACATCCTCACTCTCTGCAGAAAGGTACTTGCAATAGAGTTCTGTTTTCTGCTCTATTCATATGGGAAGATAGTAACAATATAGCTGCAGTAACAAAGGCGCGGCCAGAAGATTTTACAAATGGTGATACCTTCAAGCCGCGCCGTTTCGCGGTTTTCCGAGTTTGTTTACAGAATAATCAGAGGCAAAAACAACAAAAGCAGAAGTGCGTGAAAAGCCGGAAGGTATTGTTAATAGTCAGGGCGGCAGCAAAGTTATGCTGCCGCCGGCGCTCATTATACTCCACAAAAACGAGGAATCAAGGTCGGGTAGTATTTCCTTCGGAAATCTCCACCCTTCCCCTGACTCCTCATTTTTGTTCTGAGACGCTTTCAATAATGATCCGGGAATAAATACACGTTGCCCATGCAAAACGGCGCGGCTTGAAGACCTTATTATTTGTAAAACCTTCCGGCCGCGCCTTTGGTTTTCTTCAGCCTGTTTATTCATTAACTTCCCCTCTGAAGCGACCAGAAAACAGCCCCATTTCAAAATACTTTCTGCGGGGAGGGGGATTGTGGGCGGCTGACTTCGGATGGGGATTAGTGAAACTTGGAGTGCCGGGGAGGGATGTTGGGGCAGACGGTGAGATTGTTTGAGCGAATGCGAGTTGCTCACCGTCTGTCTCTGCTTTTAGTCCGTCCCCGGAACTCCTTAGTTTCCCTTATCCCCTGAAGCGGAAGTCGAACACAGTCCCCCTCCCCGCAGAATACGTCTTGTAAAGCCACTCTGTTTTCGTCTGATCTGAATCCGGCAGTTGATGAACTAAATAGCTGGGGCTATTTTTATTTCAGCCGCAGTGACACTGGAATGTTGCGCACTCTGTGCCGCCTGCCTCTGTGGCATTTCCGCCCTCTACGCTGATTTTCCCAGCATGGCATGAACAGTTTTCGTTATACATACATTTTGTTGCCTTACAGTCTACGCTGGAACGATCCGAGGCCTGTCCCGCAGACATGGACATGGAATTGGAATATCCTCCCTCTTTCCGCTCCTGGAAACTGTCGCAGCAGGTCTCCTGGGGATTCTTTGCATTATCCCCGCCCACCTGGATCTTGTCCAGGTCACAGAGATACTGCTGATTGTGTACGCATGTCTGAACTGTACATTTTAATTCTGGCATAATGATACCTCCTTCTTTTTGCTGATTCGTATTCATTATGCCCGGTATCCGCAGCAATTATTCGCTATTTTCCTTTCACCCACACATAAACCACCCCGAAAAATTCTCTCGCCAGATAGTTGATCTGAAACACAGGATTGGAATCCGCCGGAATCATATAAAGTTTCCGGTAGCCTTCCTGCCGGGCGATCACGGATGAACGGTAAATATGGAAATCATTCGTCACAATTCCCACCCTGTCCTGCTCTGCATCCGCAAACTTCCTGCTGAATCTGAGATTCTCCCGTGTGGATGTAGAACGGTCTTCGCGCCGGATCTGCTCTTCCGGAACGCCATTCTCAATCAGATATTCCGCCATGGCGTCCGCTTCCGTGACCGCTTCTCCCGGACCCTGACCGCCGGAGACAATCACTTTCACGCCGGGATGTTTTTTCTGATATTCCAGCGCACGGTCCAGCCTCCTTCTCAGAGAGTTCGTTATGTGCGTTCCTCGCACCTGCGCCCCGAGCACGATCAGCCAGTCAAGCTCCTCATCACATTTTGCGAACATCGCCCGGATGATCCTGCTCTCTACCAGAAGAATAGCTGCCCAGCAGAACAGGCAGAGCCATTTCAAAACCGAATATACAGATGCAGAAAACGGCGCACATCCGAAAACAAGATGTACGCCGCCTGTGATCACCCAGAATACTGCAAACGTTGATCTCAGCCTGCGCGAATAAAAGACAAGCACGAGATAGTACAGAATACACAGAATACCAGCGATCAGAAAATAATATCTCATCTACGCGTTTCTTCCGCAGCAGAATTTGTATTTTTTGCCGCTGCCGCACGGACACGGATCATTTCTTCCGATCTTCTTGCCTTTGCGGATCGTTCCGGAAGCTTTCTGCTCTCTGTACAGACGCTTTCTTGTCTCCTCATCAAAGATCTTCTCCCACTGCGGCAGGCCGTAGAGCCAGTCTGCTTTTGCGTCTACCATGTTTTTATAAAGATTTTCTTTATCAAATCCAAGGCTTACTTCCGTATCCTCTGTCATTGTCTCGATCGGGTTCGGAACTTTCAGGCTGTCATTGATTCCATCCAGGAAACCAACCATGGTCATAACATCCTGTCCGTATTTCTCTGCAAGTTCCTTTACAGTTCCTCTTACTTCTGTATCCGGATCTTCGAGAAGCTGCTCATAGATGTTCTTCTCGATTGCGAAATAATTTGCCCAGAATTTCTCCAGCTGATCCTTGGACAGTGTTCTGTCGTATGCCATGTCCCTCCACTGGTCTAATAAACATTTCTCGCTCATTGTATATTGCTCCTTTATCTTAATCTAAAATCTGTCGCCACCTATTATATAACAATTTCCGTTTGCCGTAAACCACTATTTTCGGTATACTATACTCATGAAACGCGGGGAAACCGCGTAAATTTTTCAGATGTCCTTCGGAAAACAAGGACAGGAAAGGTCCTGACATGAAAAAAGCAAAACGCATCCTCGCCCTTGCCGGCGCAGTTTTTCTTATCTGTATGTATGTGTGCACTCTCATATTTGCGCTGATCGACTCTCCCGCTGCCGGCGGTCTTTTCAAAGCGTCTGTCGCTGCCACAATTCTGATACCTGTTCTCCTGTATGCCTATCTTCTCGTCGCCCGTCTCCTGAAAAACAGAAGCGACGATGCGGAGGACACTTCAGACAAATAATATTTCCGCCATCTTCAGAGCCGAAGCTGCCGCCTGCTCCCGTTCACTGCGGGCGCTGATTTCGCTCTGTCTTATCGCTTGTCTCCTTTTCAGGTATTCTTCCATCGTTATCACATTACTGGCTGCTTCACTGTTGTCCTGATGCATACAAATACCTCCTTCCCTTTTTATCCCAGCTTTATAATATATGCGGGAAGGCTGTCTTATATTCCAAAAAGTGCGGACCGAACTGTTGGCTTTTCCATAAACAAAAATCAGTTCCCCGCACACCGGCAATTCGCATCCGACATGCTGCAGGAACTGATTCTGTAAGTTATTTTATTTCAGCGCTGATTCTCTGAAAATGATATCGTCTCTTCCCGGACCATTGCTGATCATCGTGAACGGATATCCAACTTCTTTTTCAATAAATTCAATATATTTCCGGCAGTTTTCCGGGAGTTCCTCGTAGTTTCTGATTCCGCGGATATCTGTCTTCCAGCCCGGCAGTTTCTCGATCACCGGTTTTGCCTTTTCAAGAAGATGAGTTACCGGGAATTCCTTCGTGATCTCACCATCGATCTCATATCCGACGCAGACCGGGATCTCGTCAAGGTATCCGAGAACATCGAGTACAGTGAACGCCACGTCCGTTGTTCCCTGCATACGGAGTCCGTACTTGGATGCCACGCAGTCAAACCAGCCCACACGTCTCGGGCGTCCTGTCGTAGCGCCGTACTCGCCGCCGTCGCCGCCGCGTCTTCTCAGCTCCTCAGCCTCTTCGCCGAAGATCTCGCTTACAAACGCGCCCGCTCCAACCGCGCTGGAGTATGCCTTGCAGACTGTGATCACCTGCTTGATCTCATACGGCGGGATTCCTGCGCCGATCGCACCGTATGCTGCCAGTGTGGAAGAAGACGTAACCATCGGATAGATTCCGTGATCCGGATCCTTCAGGGAACCGAGCTGTCCTTCCAGAAGGATGTTCTTTCCTTCCTTTATCGCATTGTGGAGGAAGAGGGAAACATCGCATACATACGGCTCCACCATCTCACGGTAGCTTACAAGTTCTTTATATAATTCATCAGGATCGATCAGAGGTTTATGGTAAAGGTGCTCAAGCAGCACGTTCTTCTGCTCGGAAACGCGCACTACCTTTTCTTTCAGAAGCTCATCGTCAAAGAGCTCGCTTACCTGAAAACCAATCTTTGCATATTTGTCTGAATAGAAAGGTGCAATACCTGATTTGGTTGATCCGAACGATTTTCCGCCCAGACGCTCCTCCTCGTATGCGTCAAAATTCTTGTGATAGGACATCACCATCTGTGCTCTGTCAGATACAAGAATCTTCGGCATCGGAACACCGCGGTCCACAATGGACTGGATCTCCTTAAAAAGAACCGGAACATCAAGCGCAACGCCGTTTCCGATTACGCTTGTCGTATGTCCGTAAAACACTCCGGAAGGCAGCGTATGCAGCGCAAATTTGCCGTAATCATTTACGATCGTGTGGCCTGCGTTCGCACCGCCCTGAAAACGGACGATGATATCTGCTTCTTTTGCAAGCATATCAGTAATCTTGCCTTTTCCCTCATCGCCCCAGTTTGCACCAACTACTGCTTTTACCATTTTAATTCCTCCTGCGTATCGTGCTTCAAAATATAATTATGCGTCTCTTTTCCGGCTCCGCCCTGCGGGGTTCCGTCTGTCTGTATAAAAGACGCCGTTAGAATTATACTATAATTTTCAACTTATGTAAAATATTATTTCCTGTTTTTTACGTTGCTATTGTAATTAAATGCGAAAAGTATTAGAATAAATAGCAAATTCGGGATGTCCTCTTTTTCTTTGCAGAGTGCATCTTCTCACAGAAAGGAGAGTTTACATTGAAAAAGCTGATTAAATGGTTTGGCGTCTTCGCTGTAATCGGAACAGCAATCGGACTTGTTACCGCATATTTCTGCAAGAACAATTCCAAGAATGCGGATGCGGATGATTCTGACTTTACGGAAGATGAAGATTTTGATCTTGATGCTGATTTGCAGCCGGCTTCCGGAAGAGAATATGTATCTCTTAAGAAGACTTCTGAAGAATCTCAGGTAAAAGAATCCGAAGAACCTCAGGATGAGAAATCCGATCATACAGAAAATACAGAAGAAAAGTAAATCATGAAACACTAAAATAAACCGGGTTTCCCTCAGATATCTGCTTTGATGTCTGTCAGGTTCCCGGTTTATTCTGTTTCCGATGATTTATTCTGTTTTCAGCGGCTTATTCTGTTTCTGATCTGCCGTGATGCTCCACGCCCGGCCAAGCAGGCGGACAGCCTCGCGGATCTTCTCTTCATTCATGTTGGCGTATCCGAGCAGGATCACTGCATCATCATCCGCCGTATTCACGCCACCTTCTGCGGATCCGGCACTCTCCCCATTCACACAGTATTCGGACAGACCGTACACTTTGACTCCGCAGTCCGCCGCCAGCCGGATCAGTTCTTCCTCGCTTCTTCCGTCATGAAAATGAAGCAGAAGGTGAACACCGGCGTTTTCCCCGGATATCCGCACCGGTATCTTCAGTTCTTTCAGCGAGGCAAGCAGCGTATCATGACGGCTCCTGTAGAGAGCCCTGGTCTTGTTCAGATGTCTCTCATAATACCCGCCTTCGATGAACTTCTGCAGGATCAGCTGATCCACTTTGGACACCGTGGAACTGATGAACCCGCAGCGCTCCCGGTACCTCTCAAGCACAGGCATCGGAAGCACAAGATAACTCATACGGATCGCAGGGGCGATTGATTTCGAAAATGTTCCGATATAGATTACTCTTCCGCTTCCGTCATACCCCTGCAGCGCCGGAATCGGCTTCCCCTTATAGCGGAACTCGCTGTCGTAATCATCCTCGACGATGTATCTTCCTTCTTCTTCATCCGCCCACCCGAGCAGTTCCATCCTTCTCCTGATCGGCATGACTGTCCCGAGCGGATAATGATGCGACGGCATGACAAAGGCGATATCCGCCCCTGACTCTCTCAGCCGGTCCGTGCGCATGCCCTTTGCGTCCATATCCACCGTACATACCTCGTAGGACATATTTGCAAAGAGCCGGTACGCCTGACGGTAAGTCGGATTCTCAAGCGCCACCTTGTGCCCGCTGCCAAGAATCGTGCAGAGAAGCATCATCAGATAGTCATTCCCAGCGCCGACAATCACCTGTTCCGGCGTACAGTTCACTCCTCTTGCCTGATGGAGATAGCTGCTGATCGCATTCCGCAGTCCGTATTCCCCCTGCGGGCATCCCAGCCGGAACATCTCCGAACGGTCATCTGCAAGAGCCTCTCTGGACAGTTTTCGCCATGCATTATAGGGAAAGCTGTTCAGATCCACACCGCTTGGAGTAAAATCATAGAGATATTTTTCCCGCTCATCCCCGGAGCCGGTCTGCGCCTCTCCCTGCGGAGCCGTGAGCTGATACAGCCCTTCGATCTGTGCTGCATAGTAGCCCTTATATGGAACTGATTCTATATATCCCTCTGACAGAAGCTGTTCATATGCCAGTTCAACGGTGCTTCGGCTGACGTCCAAATGACGGCAGAGCGAGCGGGTAGAAGGCAGCCTCTCCCCGCTCGCAATGCGTCCGTTTCTTATCTCGTCTCTGATGTATTCATAGATCTGTTCGTACATGGGAACCTTGTCCCCTGTTTTCAGATTAATGGTAATTTCCATAATACTCCCTTATTTCGGCAGTCTGAATGAGCTCTTCAGCGACACAATCCGGTTGAACACAAGATGCTCCGGCGTTGAATCGTGGGAATCAATACAGTAATATCCGTTTCTCACGAACTGATAACTGTCACGCGGCTGTGCATCGTCAAAACTCGGTTCCACAACCGCATCACGGATTATGGTAAGTGAGTTCGGATTCAGGTTCAGGGAACCGTCTTCTTTATTGTAGACACCTTTCTCCTCATCAACCAGGTTCTCATACAGTCTGACTTCCGCTTTTTTCGCGTAATCCGCCGGAACCCAGTGGATCGTTCCTTTTACCTTTCTTCCGGTAAATCCGCTGCCTGCCTTTGTCTCAGGATCATAGGTGCAGTGAACTACTGTCACATTGCCGTTCTCATCCTTCTCGAATCCAACACATTTCACAAAATAAGCATGCATCAGACGCACTTCGTTGCCCGGGAACAGACGGAAATATTTCTTCGGAGGCTCTTCCATGAAGTCCTCGCGCTCAATGTAGAGTTCTCTTCCGAACGGAACTTTTCTGTATCCGAGCTCTTCGTTTTCGAGATTGTTCGCCACATCGAGATACTCAACCTCTCCTTCCGGATAGCTGTCGATCACCAGTTTGATCGGATCAAGTACAGCCATCATACGCGGACGCTTCATCTTGAGATCCTCGCGGATACAGTACTCAAGCATCGCGTAGTCCACGGAGCTCTGCGCCTTGGACACGCCGCACAGGTCGATAAACATCTTGATGGATTCCGGAGTAAATCCACGTCTTCTGAGAGCCGCGATCGACACAAGGCGCGGATCATCCCAGCCGTCCACAATGCCGTCTTCCACCAGTTTCTTAATATATCTCTTTCCGGTCACCACATTGGTCAGATACAGTTTCGCGAACTCGATCTGTCTCGGCGGATTCTCGAATTCACATTCATGCACTACCCAGTCATAGAGTGGTCTGTGATCCTCAAACTCCAGTGTGCAGATCGAATGTGTGATGCCTTCAATGGCATCCTCGATCGGATGAGCAAAATCGTACATCGGATAGATGCACCACTTATCCCCTGTATTATGATGCGTCATATGCGCAACACGATAGATGATCGGGTCTCTCATATTAATGTTCGGCGAAGCCATATCGATCTTCGCACGGAGAACTTTCTCTCCGTCCGCGTATTTACCTTCTTTCATTTCCTCGAAAAGGCGAAGGTTCTCCTCTACGGAGCGGTTGCGGTAAGGACTTTCCTTCCCCGGCTCAGTCAGAGTACCGCGGTATTCTCTCATCTCTTCCGCCGTCAGATCACAGACGAATGCCTTGCCCTTTTTGATCAGTTTGACCGCGCACTCATACATCTGCTCAAAATAGTCTGACGCAAAATAAAGGTGCTCGCCCCAGTCCGCGCCAAGCCACTGAATATCTTCCTTGATAGAATCAACGAACTCCATCTTCTCCTTCGTCGGGTTCGTATCATCAAACCTCATATGAAACGTACCGCCATATTTCTGAGCCAGCCCGTAATTTAAAAGGATTGACTTGGCATGTCCGATGTGGAGATACCCGTTCGGCTCAGGCGGGAAACGGGTACATACGTGATCGTATACGCCTTCTGCCAGATCCTTGTCTATTTCCTGCTCTATAAAATTCTTTGAAACAGCTGCTTCGTTTTCCATTGTCTCCTCCTCTTATAACCATAACGCTGACAGGAAATATCTTACCATAAAAAGCAGGCGATCACAAGATTATGTAAACAGTAACAGACTAGTTTTTTACAAATTCATTTTTCCCTCTCTCGAAATATTTCCCCACCTCGGCCAGAAGCCTGGCAAAGTACAGGCACATCATCGGATCAATATTCGGATGCTGTTCCCGCAGATCATAATCCTGGACACCGATAAACATCATGTGCGAGGCCTTCCAGTCTCTTTCCAGCACAATATAGAGATCCTCGATATCGGTGCTCCCAATGCACAGAAATATCTCGATATTATTTTTCATTGCGTCAAAACACCGGTAAAAATACGGCAGTTCATCTGTTTCCATGATGCGGATAAAATCCGTGAGCCTGACCAGCTCATCACGCAGATCGCCCAGTTCTCCTTTTCCTATTCTCATACTTTTTCCTCCCTGCCGCTCCGGGATACACCACCATGTTCCAACAGTATACCACAGCGCTGCCGCAGAATGGGGAAATGCCAGAAATCATTGCATTTTTCTCTTGACAACAAACCGCGTACTGGTGTATATTATTGCTTGCGTATGAAAGCGCGTTTTTATATGCTACCTTGGCGCAGTCGGTAGCGCGCATCCTTGGTAAGGATGAGGTCGGCGGTTCAAGTCCGCTAGGTAGCTTCCTTATTTAAAAGAGCCCCGAATATTCGGGGCTTTTTTATCATTTCTGATGATCTATAATGTTTCCGAATCCAGGAGAATGGTAAACGGTCCGTCATTCACCAGGCTTACCTTCATCTCCGCGCCGAACCGGCCGGTCTGCACATCAGGCACAGACTTCCTGCATTCAGCGATAATATATTCATAAAGCGCTTCTGCCCTGTCCGGGCTGCCCGCTTCTATGAAGCTGGGTCTGTTCCCCTTCCTGCAGTTTGCGTACAGGGTAAACTGTGACACAAGCAAAAGGCTGCCTTCCACGTCCGCAAGAGAAAGGTTGGTCTTCCCGTTTTCGTCTTCGAAGATGCGAAGTCCGATCATCTTCTTCACCATCTTGTCCGCAACCGCTTCCGTATCACTGTCGGAAACACCGATCAGCACAAGATATCCTCTGTCGATCTTTCCAACCGTCTCCCCATCTATTACAACCGATGAATCGGTCACTCTCTGTATGACAAATCTCATTGTTCTTCCTCCTGTATGGTTCCTGTATTGCTATTCGGGATCTCTGTAGTCATATTCGCCCCTTCTCCTCCGGAGCCTGCCGCTTTCTCTGCGCCCGCATGCTCTTCCGGCGGGCCGTATCCAGCACCGGCAATTTTCTCCTCTGTCTCCCGGTAGATTTTCATAAGAAGAAAAACTGTTGCCGGAATGCTTACGAGAATCAGGAATCCGATCAAGACTCCCGGCAGGAACCGATTCTCCAGTTCCACAACAACCGTGCCGCACAGATTAAACATGGAGTGCATTGCAATCGGGATCAGGATGCTGTCATAGCGATATGCGAGATATCCGAGAAGGAATCCAAGGCATGCAGCATAGATTCCCTGCACAAGATTCATGTGGAACAGCCCGAAGAGCACTGCCTGCACCAGATTCGCCGCCAGAAAAGCCAGCCCGGCACGCCTCATGTACCGGTAGATCAGTCCTCGGAAAATAGTCTCTTCCACAATCGGCGGCAGTATAACTGTCCCAATCACCCAGAGCAGCGAATAATCCGATACTCCCGATGTCTCTATCATCTCCGTGTAATTTTCCATCGAAGACGGAAGAAGGATGCCGATCAATGTAAGAATCAGGGATACCGCATGCTGCACCGCAAGAGTAAGAAGAGCGATCCAGCCGAAATCAGCCCCCTTTAGTTTCCGCGTCTGTTCTGCCATATACATGGAGACACCTTTCTTCTCAATAAAAGCAAAATAGTACCACAGAACAAATACGCTGCCTGTTATCACATAGATCAGGCATGTATAAAAATTCAGGTTGCTCATCAGAAACTGCGCGGCATCATAGCCGCCCTGCGCTCCTTTGGCCCTCGTGCCCACAAGCACGGCAAAGGACGAGATGATGACCGCGCTCATGTTCATGATCACCATTGTCAGCACAAAAACAAGCGCTGCCATCACATAGTTCGTTCGTCTTTTCATATGTCTGTCTCCTGTTGTCACTCTGCCCGTTTCCGGCTGTCAGTCAGAACGCCGGAGCATTTTCTCTGCCTTCCCGCGGATTCTCTGAAGAGCATTGTCGATGGATTTCGGGCTCTTTCCGAGCAGATCCGCGATCTTCCGGTAATCTGTACCCATAAGATGAAGATACAGAACATTTCTCTCCAGCTGGCTCAGATTATCATTGAGCTGTTCCACAAACGCCTCCGTATATTCCTTTCCGAAATACAAAGCCTCCGGGTCTGTCTCCTGCTCAGGCTCGATCGTGTCGATCAGCGCCATTTTCTTTCCATCCCCTCTCACTTCACTCTCTTCATAGAGAGAGATGTAGGAGTTAAGGGGCAGATGCTTCTTTCTTTTTGACGCTTCAATCGCACTGTACATCTGGCGGGATACGCAGAGTTCTGCAAAACTCGAAAACGAAGCCCCCTGCCCGGAATCATAATCACGGACTGCCTTGATCAGCCCGATCATTCCCTCCTGAATCAGATCTTCCGTCTCCCCGCCCAGCAGATACATTGCGCGCGCTTTTTTTCGAACCATGGACTTATACTTGTCCATGATATAATCCATAATCCTGCGATCTCCGTCTCTTAGTTTCGCTATGAGCTGTTCATCTGTCAATCGATCATATTTGTTCATAAGCTCACCTGTCAATATTTACCTCCCACCGGTGTCAGATCTGTTTGCGCTCTGCCGGTGCCGGATCATTTTTTCTGAATTCTCTGACGGACAACTTCGTACGCAAGGATGCCGCACGCTACCGATGCATTCAGAGACGTAATCTCTCCTTTCATCGGGATTGCCGCCGTAAAGTCACAGTTTTCCTTCACAAGACGGCTGACGCCCTCTCCTTCACTTCCGATAACCAGCCCGATCGGTCCGGTCAGATTCAATCCGTACATCGGCTCGCCGTCCATATCCGCGCAGGCGAACCAGAGTCCCTTTTCCTTCAGTTCTTCCATGGTCTTCACCAGATTCGTCACTTTCGCCACAGGAGTGTAGTTCAGCGCTCCTGCCGAAGTTTTCGCAACTGTCGCCGTGAGCGAAGCCGCACGCCGCTTCGGGATAATCACGCCGTGAGCTCCGGCAATATTCGCAGTCCGGATAATGGCGCCCAGGTTGTGGGGATCCTCGATCCCGTCCAGCAGGATCAGAAACGGATCCTCGCCCCGCTCTTCCGCCAGTTTGAGCATATCGTCAATCTCCGAATACGCATAGGCGGCCGCATAGGCGATTACCCCCTGATGCTTCCCTGTCTGTGTAAGCTGTGAGAGTCGCTCTTTCCCTACAAAATTAATAATGGTATCATGCTTCTTTGCCTCGCGCACAATAGTGCGCACCGGTCCGTCCTGGCATCCGTCGAGAACAAACAGTTTATCGATGGTTCTGCCGGAACGAAACGCCTCCAGCACAGCATTCCGCCCTTCAATGACGAGTGTGTGCTCCGTATTGCTGCTCATATTATTGTCCTGCATCTTCTGTTTCCTTTTCCTCATTTTTATGATCCATGCTCTGAAGGCCGATCGTCACCAGTTCCGTTATCCTGGCATACTCTCCGTTCAGGTACAGATACCCGATCAGCGCTTCGAACCCTGTTGCCCTGCGGTAGTCAGTGATTGACTGATTCTTCGCGGGGGAGACGCTTCTCGCATTCCGCCCTCTCCGGTATACCGCATGTTCCTCCGCGGTCAGGTGTTCCTGCATGGAGCGCATCATATAGGACTGGGCGGAAGCCTGCACGTACTGACTCGTCTCCTCGTGGAGCTTATGCACCTGCCGGTTTCCCCGTCCCGCCACCATCAGCTTGATAATCAGATCAAACACACAGTCTCCGATGTAGGCAAGCACAAGCGGAGAACTCGTCCGGGGATCGATCTTCTCCATCCCCGGAATCTGATTCATATAATGTTCAAATCCGTATTCTACGCCTTTTTCCATTTTACTCCTTCCCGGGTGTCCTCCAGAATGATTCCTTTCTGGAGCAGCTCGTCTCTGATCTGGTCTGCCAGCGCGAAGTTTCTCTCTTTTCTGGCAGCCTGGCGCTTCTCAATCATTGCCTCGATCTCTTCATCCAGCATCTCTTCCTTGCGCTCAATGATAATTCCAAGCACATCCGTAAGCTTAAACAGGCGCTCGTACAGGCTGTCAAGATATTCTTTTGACCTGTTTCCATCTGCCGATGTATTGATATATTTAACAAGTTCAAACACTGAGGCAATCGCATCCGCGGTATTGAAATCATCATCCATCGCGCGTTCGAATCCTTCTGTGTAGACGTCCGCCTTAGCCAGCAGTTCTTTCTCTTCCTCTGTCAATGTCTCTGCTGAAGCGTTGTCGGATAAGAACTTCAGGTTTTCCGCTGCGGTCAGGATTCGCTCAAGACCGTTCTTCGCCGCTTCCATAAGCTCTGCGCTGAAGTTAAGCGGGCTTCTGTAATGCGCGCTCAGCATGAAGAAACGCAGCACCTGAAGATCATATTTCTCGCTGATCTCTCTTACTGTGAAGAAGTTGCCCAGTGACTTTGACATCTTTCTGTTGTCAATGTTCAGGAATCCGTTGTGCATCCAGTATTTTGCGAATTCCTTTCCGTTCGCAGCCTCGCTCTGAGCGATTTCATTTTCATGGTGCGGGAAAATCAGATCCTCGCCGCCGGCATGAATGTCGATCTGCTCACCGAGATATTTCTTAGACATCTCAGAGCACTCGATGTGCCAGCCCGGGCGTCCTTCACTCCACGGAGACGTCCATGCAGGCTCGCCTTCCTTTTTCGGTTTCCAGAGAACGAAATCCAGCGGATCTTCCTTCTCATCCTCGCCGGTCACAAGCAGCGCTCTGCCGCCTGACTGAAGGTCATCCAGATTCTTGTGGGAGAGCTTGCCGTAATCCTCGAATTTTCTCGTGCGGTAGTAGACGGTTCCGTTTTTCTCATAGGCATACCCTTTGTCAATCAGCGTCTGGATCATGTCAACCATGCCGCAGATCTCTTCTGTTGCCAGCGGGTTCTTTGTCGCAGGCTTGATATTCATTGCGTCCATGTCTTTCTTGCACTCAGCGATATACCGCTTGGATATCTCATCCGCTGTAACGCCCTCTTCAATGGCTTTCTTGATAATCTTGTCGTCTACATCTGTGAAATTCGAGACAAAGTTCACATCATAGCCTCTGTATTCAAAATAACGTCTGACCGTGTCAAATACGATCATCGGACGCGCGTTCCCGATGTGAATAAAATTATATACGGTAGGTCCGCATACATACATTTTCACCTTACCCTCTTCCAGAGGTACAAATTCCTCTTTTCTTTTTGACATTGTGTTATAGATCTTCATCCTGATCTCCTTTCCTGTTCAGACATCTCAGATCTTTCATAAGATTTTTCAGTTCTCTGTGAAGTCTGATATTTTCATCCTGTAATTTCTTGATATCATTTAAGACAGGATCCGGCAGATGCACCTGATCCATGTCGAGCCTTGGAACTTTTTTGTTATCCATGCGGACGATACGGCCCGGCACGCCGACCACCGTACAGTTCGGGGGCACTTCCTCCAGTACAACGGAACCCGCGCCGATCTTGGAATTCTCTCCGATTGTAAATGAACCGAGAATCTTCGCGCCTGCACTCACCATCACGTTGTCTTCCAGTGTCGGATGGCGCTTGCCCTGCTCCTTTCCCGTACCGCCAAGCGTCACTCCCTGATAGAGCGTCACATTATCGCCGATTACCGTTGTCTCCCCGATGATCACACCGCTTCCATGATCGATGAATAGCCCTTTCCCGATCGTTGCGCCGGGATGAATCTCGATACCAGTCTTGCGCGCTGCTCTCTGTGAGATCCACCGTGCAAGGAAATAATGTTTCTTCAGATACAGCTTATGTGCAATTCTGTATTTTAAAATCACACGAAAGCTCGGATAGAGAAAGACTTCCAGATTCGATTTAATCGCCGGGTCTCTCTCCTTAATCACCTGGATCTCTTCTTTTACATATGATATTATACCCATTCACATCACCCCATTCAAGTCCGCTGCAGTGCGATCTTCGCGGAAAGACTTTTATCTCGCAGGAGGACAGTTTCCATTGAAACAAAAAAACTCCGCCTCTGACAAGAGACGAAGTTTATCCGCGGTTCCACTCTAATTAAAAGAATTGTTTCTTTCACTCAAACTGCCTGTAACGCCGGCAAAACGTATTCCGCTACTTTCAGATGTATTGCACGGTTCGATATGCATCACCTGGTTCGCGGAATCAGCTCACGGAGGCACTTCGCAGAACGTCGGCACGGGGAGGCTTTCAGCCGGTGGCGTCCCCTCTCTGAGAGCTTCGTGATCTGTTACTCTTTCCGTTCATCGCCTTTCTGAATATATCCATATGGTTTCCGTATGATATTCTCGTGTGCGCGATATTTCCGGCACACTCCCTATATTATTCAATATTCCGCAATTTGTCAACAGCTATACTGATTCCTGTAAACTCAGTTATACCACTTCATTAAAACATACCCGGGACAGTTTTTCGATCTTTTCCAGTTCCTGCGCCAGATGTTCTGACATCAACACGCCTTCACGTCCGGCAAGTTCGCTGATATCTATTCTGCCAAACAGATATTCCGTGAGATCAGCCACAGGAATGACACCTTCGGAGTCTTCGTATTCCCGGATACGAATCTGAGTCTCCCCGGGCCTGCTCGTTATCTTCCAGACTCTGCTGTTCTGATGAATGATCGGATCGAGAACAGCAAAAGAGCATTCGAGAACGGTGTCCTCCGGAACTTTCATGGCGGACAAAAGCGCCGGGAAGCAGACAATCCTCGCCATGATCAGGGGGCGTTTTCCGGAAGCCAGTTCTTCCGGACACCCATAGACTTTCACGTCTTTTTCCGATTCTGTTTTCCGATTCGCCTTTAATTCCGCCACTGAATTCAGGATCTCCTTCTGAAAACCATCCAGACAGAGGAGCTCCCGCACTTCAAGTTCATCCTCAGCCGCGTAAGCGTACATTCCGACAATATCGCCGGATTGTCTCAGCAGCCGTACTCCGCCGTGTTCACTCTGCTGCTCCAGAATCATGGTCTGATAATATTCCCGGTCCTTTACCGCAGTAACCTGCCACTGCCCCTCAAAATTCTTCTTATAGAACTCAGCCATTTCTTCCGCGTCCCAGATTCCTGCATCCGAACTTTCCAGATTCTCCGCCGATATAACTGCTTCCTGCTGCCGGTCGGCCTGCAGGCAGTATGTCGGCTGATCATAAATATATCGAAAATCATAAGGCGTATAGATCGCTTCGGCTGCGGGCATGAGGAAGGTGAAAGGCATCTTTTTGCCATACATTGCCTGTAAGGAAGACCGCAGAAGGGTCCCCATATATCCCCTGCTCCTGTACGGTTTATCCGTCGCCACCGCAATGATGTAGGCGCTCGGAAAATACCGGTTCTCCACCTTGACCTGATAGGGATTCAGATGGATCATGGAACGGATGGCGCCGTCCTCTTCAATCACGAAGATCTGATTGTCGCGGGTTTTAATATAATAGTAATAATCCAGGAATGCTTTTGTGTCTTCCTGAAACACTTCTTCCCATAGCGCCCTTGTCCTGGCATGTTCTTCCTGTTTCAGCCTGCGAATCACCATCTCTTCTCACACTTCCTGTCTCATGCCGCAGCATCCGCCGCATCCGGCGGTTTCCGCTTCCATGTCCACGCTTCTGTAGTTCGTATATTTCTCAATGGCGCAGATCGCCTGGGAGGAAATTCCTTCCCCTGTTCCGGTAAATCCAAGTCCTTCCTCTGTTGTTGCCTTGACATTCACCTGATCCGCTTCGATGTTCAGCGCCCGGGCGATATTCTCCCTCATCTGGTCAATATGCGGTCTCATCTTTGGCTTCTGCGCGATAATTGTGGCGTCAATGTTCTCGATAATATAGCCGTTCTCGTCCAGAAGCTCTCCCACATGTTCAAGCAGGCGGATACTGGAAGCACCTTCGTACTTCGGATCCGTATCCGGAAAATGCTTTCCGATATCTCCAAGCGCAGCTGCTCCGAGCAGTGCGTCCATTATTGCATGGAGAAGCACATCCGCATCCGAATGTCCCAGGAGTCCTTTCTCGTAAGGAATTTCCACCCCGCCCATAATCAGTTTTCTGCCCACAGTCAGTCTGTGAACATCATAACCCATACCTACACGCATAATTTTTCTCCTCTTACTGTTGTCAATCCCATCGGTTCTATTTTTCCTCGTAATCGTTTTCGATCTCTTCTTCCACAGCACTTTTCTCTGCTTCTGTATCATCTTCACTTTCGTCTAATTCTATAACTGCGGGACGTACAGAAGAAGTATTTTCCTTATGGATCTCTTCAGAATTTTCTTTTTCAGCCTCTTTCTGCGTATCAGATTCTTCTGCTCCGCCATCTCCGTCTGCTTCCGGCTCCGACTGCATTTCCGCCCCCCTGTTATCTGCGTTCTGATTCTCCTCTGACTCGTCAGCTGCTTCTAATTTCTGAAGAGAAACATTTTTTGCCGCAGCCGCCTCTCTTACCGGGACTGTTTCTTCCTCAACCTCTTCCGGCTCCGCCTCTTCGCTTCCGCCTTTCTCTCCCCAGGTAAGTGTCCACATCTTCTTCAGGCTGTATATTGCGTACGGTGCACCCACTAAAACGAATATTCCGCCCATCACACACATAAACACCATATTGCTGGGTTGTTCATTCACCATCTGTATGATCATCCTGATCCCGATCCATGCCAGATAACCTCCAAGAACGATTCGAAATGCGTATCCTGCTTTTTTATTCATATGTCTTATCCTCCGTGTCTGTTCTGTGCAATATTCTAACATAAGTTTCAGGGTAATTCCAGTATCGTTATATTCCCGCAAGCATTCTGTCTATTAAGGATAATTCAGGAAAAAGTCTTTATTTTCAGAGAGACAAAATCACTTGATTTTGTATTGATTTTAGTGTAGACTGATCTAGGTTGATTTGAGGACCAAAACATTATTAACATGGCGGAATAGCTCAGTTGGCTAGAGCACACGGTTCATACCCGTGGTGTCGCTGGTTCAAATCCAGTTTCCGCTACTGAATGAAGCTCCGTGCCTACGGGGCTTTTTCTATTTCACAATACTCTATAATTTTATTTTAGCTGGTTTTTGTCGCCTGGTTTGAAAATGCCTCTCCGCCTTGCGAGAACGACCTTGTCTTTCAGGCATCTTATTGCTACAATACTAAAAAAGGAGGAGTGCAAATTTGGATCATTCTGTTAAGATACATCGCGAAAATTACTCTTTTCTTCCTGAACGATTTATCCGAAAGATTGAGTATGATCTTAATTATATACAGGAGAGAAAGATTCCGGGACTCAGGCAGATTTATCTTTTCGGCAGCTGCGCAAGAGGAGAGGTACGCAGTACCAGCGACATCGATCTTCTGATCATTACTGATAATAAAATCAAAGACCGCGCTCTGGCTGCTGATATTCGGTGGACTTTGGATGAAAAGATGGACGGGGTCCGTACAGATATCGTATATATGAATACACAGACAGAGAAAGAAAACTCCGTATTTCAAAATGCGGTAAATCGGGATAAAAGGTTGATACTGGAGGTGATGGAATGATAAAAAATTCATACATTGATATTGCGCGAAATGATCTGGAATATCTTGAATCTGTTCTGAAAACCGGCAGCTGCTTTTATAATCAGCTCGCCGTACAGTGTCAGCAGGTGACAGAAAAATATCTGAAAGGTTATCTGGATAAACTGCTGTCAGATGAGGATGTTTCAGACTTGTTAAGACGGCACAATATGAAAAGAATCGCTTCAAAACTGAATGAAATCTATCCCGAATTAAAGCTGGACACAATCGGGCTCGCTTACCTTACAGATTTTTATTTTGATGCAAGGTATCCGGGAGATGATTTTATGACAGTATCTAAGGAGGAGTTTCAAAAATGTCTTTCCGTTATGTATGACACTGTAAACAAGTTAAAGTCTTTAGACGGCAAATGATAATGTCACAACAAGGACAGGACTCATATATGGCGAAAAAAGGAGCTGTTGCATTAATGCAACGGCTCTTTTTTAACTCCAACGTAATTATTATTGATTTTTATCCCTATTTAAGCAGACTGTTGAATTGCAGAGAATTATATAATCAAAAAGCTCCGTAAATACGGAGCTTCATTCAGTAGCGGAAACTGGATTTGAACCAGCGACACCACGGGTATGAACCGTGTGCTCTAGCCAACTGAGCTATTCCGCCATATCAGGTTTTTATGGGGCCTATAGGGCTCGAACCTATGACCCTCTGCTTGTAAGGCAGATGCTCTCCCAGCTGAGCTAAGACCCCATAATCTTGCGGGTCAAGGTTGTTTCCCTCAACCCGCTTTGCTATTATACTATCAAGTTCCGCCAAATGTCAACACTTTTTTTTAGGAAATTTTAAATTTTTTAAATTACATATATTATATCTAAAATTCCCTTTATTTAAAGTATTTCACACCGGACTCAAAGATCTTCATATCCTGTTCTCCGTAGATATTGATTGCAACGGAATCTCCGCGTCTCTCCGAGTGAGCCATCTTACCGAGCACTCTTCCATCCGGACTGGTAATACCCTCGATCGAACAGTAGGAACCATTGATGTTCCACTCTTCATCCATTGTTATATTCCCCTCCGGATCACAGTACTGAGTTGCCACCTGTCCGTTCTCAAACAGACGGGCAATCCACTCTTCGCTCGCCACAAAACGTCCTTCGCCATGAGATGCCGGGTTTGTATACACTCCGCCGAGCTGTGCTCCCTGCAGCCATGGGGATTTGTTTGTCACCACTTTCGTATACACCATCTTGGAGATATGGCGTCCGATTGTGTTGTAGGTCAGTGTCGGTGAATCTTCCTTCTGTCCCGCAATCTCTCCGTACGGCACCAGCCCCAGTTTAATCAGTGCCTGGAATCCGTTGCAGATACCAAGAGCAAGTCCGTCGCGCTCATTCAGCAGCTTCTCCACAGCTTCTTTAATCTTTGCGTTCTGGAACGCAGTTGCAAAGAACTTCGCAGAACCATCCGGCTCATCACCTGCACTGAATCCGCCCGGGAACATGATCATCTGCGCCTGGCCGATGGCCTTCTCAAATTCAGCCACAGAATCCCGGATATCCTCTGCATTCAGGTTGCGGAATACTTTCGTGATCACCTTCGCCCCTGCCCGCTCAAACGCGCGCGCGCTGTCATACTCACAGTTTGTTCCCGGGAATACAGGGATAAACACTGTCGGCTGACCGATCTTATGGCTGCAGATATGGATATCTGACGTATCGTACAGCTTCTCCTCAACCAGTGTATCCGTGCTCTCCGCGGATTTTGTAGCAAAGACTCTCTCAAGAGTTCCTGTCCAGGCCTCCAGAGCTTCCTTCATGCTGATCTGTGTATTTCCATACTCGAATCCGTCGCGGTCTGTCACTTCACCGATCACAGTATAGCTGATCTGAAGATTTCCAACCTGGCCGTCCTCGACTTCTGCGATAATATCGCCGAATGCCGGTGCAAACAGATCCCTCGGATCCATATTGTGCTCGATCTTTACGCCTTTATGGTTTCCGAACGCCATCTTGCTCACTGCCGCAATCACGCCGTGGCGGTCAACCGCATATGCGGAAATGATTCGTCCTGCACGAATATCCTCTGTAAACTTCCCGTACTGATCCATCACCTGGCCGTAAACCGGGAGATCATATTCATCTCTGTCAATCCTGAGCCAGATCAGCTTGCTGCCGGTCTTCTTCAGCTCCGGAGTGATAATGTCGCTTTCAACCGCCATATCCACTGCGAATGATACCAGTGTCGGCGGAACATCAATATCCTGGAACGTTCCGGACATACTGTCCTTTCCGCCGATAGACGGAAGCCCGAATCCGATCTGTGCCGCATAAGCGCCCAGAAGCGCTGCAAAGGGCTGGCTCCATCTCTTCGGATCCTCTGTCATACGTCTGAAATATTCCTGGAATGTGAAACGGATCTTTCTGTAATCACCGCCTGCTGCCACGATCTTTGCCACTGACTCAGTCACCGCGTAAACCGCGCCGTGGTACGGGCTCCAGCTGGACAGGTACGGGTCAAATCCGTAACTCATCATGGATACGCTGTCCGTCTTGCCTGTCTGAACCGGAACTTTCGCCACCATGGCCTGCGTCTCTGTCAGCTGATATTTTCCGCCGTGCGGCATGAATACGGATCCTGCGCCGATTGAACCGTCAAACATCTCTACAAGACCCTTCTGTGAGCATACGTTCAGGTCACTCAGAGTATTCAGCCATGCCTCTTTCACATCGCCGATCTCTTTTCTGACGAACAGGCTGCCGTCTTTCTCCGGCATCTCCACTTCTACTTTCGTCTCCTGATGAGCGCCGTTTGTATCAAGGAATGCACGGGAAATATTTACAATCTCTTTTCCTCTCCATACAAGGACAAGACGCGGGTCTTCGGTAACCACTGCAACCTCTGTAGCTTCCAGGTTCTCTTCAGCCGCATATCCCATAAACTCATTTACATCTTTCGGATCCACAACAACTGCCATTCTCTCCTGAGACTCAGATATTGCGATCTCTGTTCCGTCAAGGCCTGCATACTTCTTCGGAACTTTATCAAGATCCACGCGAAGTCCGTCCGCAAGCTCTCCGATCGCAACGGACACACCGCCCGCACCGAAGTCATTGCATTTTTTGATCAGGCAGCTGACTTCTTCTCTGCGGAACAGTCTCTGGATCTTTCTCTCTGTAGGCGGATTTCCCTTCTGAACTTCCGCGCCGCAGGTCTCGATGGATTCCTCTGTATGCACTTTGGATGATCCGGTCGCTCCGCCGCAGCCGTCTCGTCCTGTCCGTCCGCCCAGAAGGATAATGATATCTCCCGGATCGGAATTCTCACGGATCACAGCACGTCTCGGAGCTGCGCCGAGCACTGCACCGATTTCCATACGTTTTGCAACATAGTCCGGATGATAGATCTCTTTTACAAGCCCTGTCGCCAGCCCGATCTGGTTTCCATAGGAGCTGTAGCCGTGAGCTGCTTCACGCACCAGCTTTTTCTGCGGAAGTTTGCCTTTCAGCGTATCTTTCACAGAGACAGTCGGGTCCGCTGCTCCCGTTACACGCATTGCCTGATATACATAGGTTCTTCCGGAAAGCGGATCGCGGATCGCGCCTCCCAGACAGGTTGCGGCGCCTCCGAACGGCTCGATCTCTGTCGGGTGGTTATGTGTCTCATTCTTAAAGTTGATGAGCCACTCTTCCTCGATTCCATCCACTTTGATCGGAACAACAATACTGCACGCATTGATCTCATCGGACTCTTCCTGATCCTGGAGTTTGCCCTCACGTTTTAATCTGCGCATAGCCATGAGCGCAAGGTCCATAAGGCAGACGAACTTGTCCTCCCGTCCAGCGAAAATCTCGCTGTGATCTTTCAGGTACTGCTTATAAGTATCTTCAATCGGTTTTCTGTAGTCACCGTCATCGAACTTCACTTCGCTTAACTCGGTGGAAAAAGTCGTGTGGCGGCAGTGATCAGACCAGTAAGTATCCAGCACGCGGATTTCCGTCATAGTCGGATCTCTGTGCTCCTCACCGCTGTAATAATTCTGAATATGAAGGAAATCCTTAAATGTCATGGCAAGGCCGAGAGAGTCATAGAGTTCTTTCAGCTCAGCCTCCGGCATGTCCTTGAATCCTTCGAATACTTTGATATCATCCGGCTCGTCAAACTCTGTCACAAGTGTCTCCGGCTTCTCAGCAGACGCCTCTCTTGAATCCACCGGATTGATGCAGTGGTTCCGGATCGCTTCTTTTTCTTCTTCTGTAACAGCTCCCTCGATCACGTAAGTAACTGCCGTACGTACTACCGGAAGTTCATCCTCGCGGATAAAACGGATACACTGTTCTGCGGAATCCGCTCTCTGGTCAAACTGCCCCGGAAGGTACTCCACGGAAAAGCTGAAGTCCCCCTCTGATACAGGGCACTCTTCCCTGTAGAGGATATCTACAGGAGGCTCCGCAAACACGCCGCTGCATGCGGACTCAAATGTTTCATCCGTGATGTTTTCCACATCATAACGGATCAGGACACGAACGCCGGTCACGTTCATAATACCGAGATAATGGCGTATCTCATGTCTCAATTCCTTTGCCTCCACGGCAAACTCCGGTTTCTTCTCCACAAATACACGTTTTACATTGCTCATATATAATCTCCTTTGCATGATTTGTGCGTGCAGTGTGCACGATCTGCTGTCAGTATATCTGTCTGTATCGTACCACAATTCACATCATAAGTATAATTAATATAATTAAAGTTTGTTATAAGTCTTGCTAATTCGACCTGTTTTCTTCCTCTGTTTTTCTTTTCCTCTTCTCCAGGAAAGCCGGAACAAAGCTGAAAACCAGAAGTACTGCCAGTATTCCGATAAAAATTCCGCCGATTCTTATCACCATATCAAAGAAGAGCCCTTCCGGGAGCATCCGGATCATGTAATCCGTAGCCGGATCGAATATCCACAGATCATTGTCAAAGAATATGTGATGAAACTGTACGAACACGGCATTGAAATCAACCGCACACGCAATTCCGAGTATGAGCACTGCCAGGGCGGATATTCCCAGGGCAGCCTGATAGGAACGCGGAATGACCCGTTTCAGATCCGCCTTTGTCACAATCAGGAACAGGATACATATAACCGCCGCGATGCACGCGCCCAGACGGATGTTCAGCCCGCCGATAAAAAGATCCCTTACTTCCGCCATATGGAAGCGGTCCTGCTCATTGAAGAAATCCTGTTCCTCGCCCTCCACTGTGGTGATGACGGACAGTGTATCTCCCTCTCCTCGCAGGTACGCCATCATCTCATGCGTGACATGCATAACGTCATCCATTGTCATATCCAGGTCGGACAGTACATCGTATTTCTCGTATTCTCTCTGGTAGACTCCAAAATCCGAATACATGGCGATTTCAAAACTCGAGATCAGAGCCGCAGCTATGATGGAAAAAGCAAGTATGATTCCTGCAGCCCAGTGTAATTTTTTCATAATAATCAGTCCTTTCAGCCTTGTATTGTATTTTTCTTTTATTTATCTTATAATAGCATTAGTATTTATTAGGAGGTCTTATAATGATCGATATTAATTATGAGCTTTACAAAGTATTCTATCACGTTGCTTCCACACTGAATTTTTCGGAGGCTTCCAAGCAGCTCTTCATCTCCCAGTCAGCGGTCAGCCAGTCGATCAAGACGCTGGAGCGCAAACTGGATCAGACACTGTTTATCCGAAGCACCAAGAAGGTTCAGCTGACGCCGGAAGGTGAAATCCTCATGCGGCACATCGAGCCGGCTATGAACCTTATCCAGAAAGGTGAGTCCCAGCTTCTGGATGCTGCCTCCACAGGCGGGCAGATCCGCATCGGGGCGAGCGATACGATATGCCGTTATTTCCTGATCCCTTATCTGGAGCGTTTTCATAAGGCGTTTCCCGGAGCCCACATCAAAGTAGTCAATCAGACTTCCATGAAATGTGCGGAGCTTCTCAGTAACGGCCAGGTGGATATTATTGTTGTCAATTATCCGAACAAGCACATCGCTTCGACAGCGTCTGTCATGAGGATCAAGAAATTCAGGGATGTTTTTATCGCGGGCAATACATTCCGTGACCTGAAAGATAAAACACTCTCTTTCGCCCAGCTCCTGCGTTATCCGATCCTTATGCTTGATAAAAACAGCACAACCAATGAATTCCTTCACGAGCTCTTTCAGCACCATCAGCTTGACCTGGTCCCTGAAATCGAGCTTACGAGCAATGACCTTCTTGTCGACCTCGCGCGGATCGGACTCGGTATCGCTTTTGTTCCGGATTACTGCATCTCCCGAATGGATGACAGTCCGGAAAAGGATGACAGCATATTCACGCTCAACATCCGCGAGGAACTTCCGGAACGCGAGCTCGCAGTCGCTTACAACGAACATCTCCCTCTTTCCCGGGCGGCAAGCGAATTCCTGAGCTATTTCCAGAATTCGTCCATGTGATTTTTCAGTGTGTTCACACTGCACATTTTGCAGTTCTGCCATTCTCTCGGGAAGATTTCACGGTACTGACGCCTGGAGAACCGTTCATCCAGCAGAAGGATCATCCCCCGGTCCTTCTCGGTCCGGATGACTCTTCCCGCGGACTGGAGCACCTTATTCATCCCCGGATACAGATAGGCATATTCAAATCCTCTGCCGTCTTCGGCATCAAAATAATTCTTAATAATCTCCCGGTCATTGCACACCTGGGGCAGCCCGGTGCCGACAATAACCGCGCCGATCAGCCTGTCTTCGGTAAGATCAATCCCCTCTGAAAAGACACCTCCCATAACGCAGAAACCGACAAAGCTCTTCTCTCTTTCATACTCAAACTGCTCAAGGAATTCCTCTCTCTGCGTCTCGCTCATGCTCTGCATCTGCATGACCGACTCAATCCCGTCAGCCTGTTCCAGAAAAATGTCATAAATGTCTTCCATCATGCGGTAAGACGGAAAGAATGCCATATAGTTTCCTTTCCTTCCGACTGCTGCCTCTGCAATATACCGGGCGATTCTCCGGTACATAACCTCTCCGCGCATTGTATATCTGGTACTCACATCATTTCCCTGCAGCAGAAGCCTGTTCTCATCAGGAAAAGAAGTTTCGGCGTAAATCGCATAGTCATCTTTCTCTACCGAGAGCAGCTTCCGGTAATAGTGAATCGGAAGAAGCGTTGCAGAAAAGAACACAGTTCCGATCCCATAATCCAGATAGGTCTGCAGATTCTCCGCCGGATTGACACAGAACAGCTTCACCTTGAATCTTCCGTTTTCCTCCAGCTCACTGTAAATAACATAATTGTCATCGAGAATATCATGAACATTCACAAATGACCGTACCTGGAAATACAGATCGAGCACCTGTTCTCTCTTTTCGTCATCGTTCTGTTCCTCCAGGTAATCCTCCATCACTGTCAGAAGATTCATCAGCTTCAGGGCAATATGGGATACACTGTCCAGAACGCGGTAAGTTTCACACTCCCTTTTCAGAGCAAGAAACATTTTGTTTACTTCATCAAGTTTTCTGGCCAGCCGGGGTTCGGATAATTTTATATTTCTCTTCAATTCCAGGAAATCTTCTTTATATAAAGCAGCGCTGTACATCTCCCTGCCCCGCTCAACAAGATTGTGAGCCTCATCAATGAGAAAGATATATTCTCCTCCGGCACCCTCTGAAAAAAAGCGTTTCAGATGTGCGGTAGGATCAAAAACATAATTATAATCACAAATCACAGAATCCACCCATGTCGCCGTATCAAGCGCCAGTTCAAAAGGACACACCCGGTGTTTCTGTGCCTGCTGCTCGATCACTCTTCGGCTGATCTCATCGCATTCTGTAATCAACTCAAACACCGCGTCATTCACCCTGTCAAAATGACCGTCCGCATAAGGACAGACTTCCGGATTACATGCAGCTTCTTCACAGAAACAGATCTTCTCCCTGGCAGTAAGTGTGATCACTTTCATCCGAAGCCCCTGCTGCCGCAGAGTCTGAAAAGCCTGTTCCGCCACAGTTCGCGTAATCGTCTTGGCTGTCAGATAGAAGATCTTTTCTCCCAGCCCCTCGCCGACCGCCTTTACTGCGGGAAATATGGTTGAAATCGTTTTTCCCACACCTGTAGGCGCCTGGATAAACAGTTTCTTCTTTCTCTGAATAGTCCGGTAGACTGCCACCGCCACATCCCGCTGCCCTTTTCTGTAGGGAAAGGGAAACTCGACACCTGAGATAGATTCGTTCCTCGTTTTCTCCCACGCAATCTGAAACCGCGCCCATTTTTCATAGCTGCGCACCAGATCTTCAAACCATTTCTGAAGTTCCTCCCTTGTATATGAAGACAGGAATCGTCTGATTTCCTCTGTGTCAAGATTGCAGTAGGTCATCTGCACGCTGATTTCATCTATTTCATGCTGCAATGCATAAATATACGCATAGCATTTTGCCTGCGCAAGATGCACATTCACCGGATTTTCGATAAAGGAAACGTCTCTGAGCACCCCTTTGATCTCGTCAACCGTCACCTCCGTTTTTCCATCCGATCCATTTTTTACAATGATTCCATCTGCCCTTCCCTCGATCTGAAGCAGGAAATCACCGCAAGGGATCTGGATCTTCAGGCTCACTTCCGCCTGATACTCCGCTCCCATCTTTCTCTGTATCTTTCGATGGATCCTGCCGCCCATAAGCATGGCGTCTTTGTCCGGACCCGCCCCTTTCCTGTTGTCAATGCTTCCCTCTCTCAGGATAAATTCCACAAGATTTCTAACAGAGATACGGACAACTTTTAATTCTTCTTTCAACTGTATAATTCTGCCTTTACATTACAATAAGCTCATATTTCACCGAAACATAAGCCGGCCTGCCTAAAATCGTACAGCCAGCTTACAATTCGATGATGTATCTATCATAATCCTATTTTCAGTTCAAGACAACCTTTTAATCTGAAAATTCAGTCATATACGGGCGAAACCTCAACGGAAGATGATTTCTCTGGCACTTGGGATTCTCCCTCTCCCTGATAGAAATCGAATTAAAAAAAACTGTCCAGAGCCTGGCATACTCTTTTTCTGACTCCGACACCATGTGCGTGTTTTCTTTGTCCGGCTTTTCTCCCCATACAAGAGCCCACTGCGTTTGTTGTCTGTGAACGAGAAACACCTCATGTGTTTTATCATAGATCATCCAGTTTTCCAGCGGGAACCGGTCCGCGAAATGATCCGCGATGCAGGTGAGAACCTGTGACTTCGGTGCAATCTCGGAAAACAGCACTCCATTTTCCAGCTCACGAAACCGGATCACTTCTTCATACATATGCGCTTCGTTCGATACCTGCCTGCTCATCGCAAACACGCGCGCCACATCGCTGTTCCCCAGATATTCCATAATCTTCCTGCTGTTGCTGATCCTTCTTGACTCCTGCATGGCGCGGAATACAGCAGTTCCCTTCTCCGGATCATCAGAAAGAAGTGCCAGATAAATATCCCAGTAAGCGTTATAGCCCAGGTACCGCTTGATCATCCGTTCCAGCCGCAACGCCTTATCCCGGCTTTCTTCTACCACTTTGTATTCACAGAACAGCTGCCTCTGTCCACTGTCTGTTATCTCGATCTCCGCCTCAGAATCCCGTTTTTCCTTCCATGCATCATGGATCGCGGAATAGAGGCCGGTGATCGTATCCGTACACATATAAACCTGTCTCACGCCAGTTCACCTCCATTTAAATTCATATCATCGAAAAGAGACATCTGACGAAAGTTCAGGTCCCTTACCGAATCCGGAAGGCGCTCTTTTGTGTTCAGAAGGTTCCTCATTATATAATCTTCATCCATCCGGATCGGATACATCATCTTTTCTCCGCAGGTAATAAAATACAGGGCCCTCTTCAGAACCACACCTATCTTTTTCAGATCATCAAATGTAAGGCTGCCTATTCTCCTTGCTTTCACGATCCGCCCTGCAGACTTGCATCCGATCCCAGGCACTCTGAGAAGCGTGTGGTAATCTGCCCTGTTGACTTCTACCGGAAATAACTCCAGATGATTCAGCGCCCAGCAGCACTTCGGATCAAGGAAGGGATTAAAATTCGGATGCTCCTCGTCCAGAAGCTCCGCTGCCTCAAACTGGTAGAATCGCAGCAGCCAGTCAGCCTGATAAAGCCTGTGTTCTCTCAGAAGCGGCGGTTTCTGATCCCTCAGAGAGGGAAGAGCCTTGTCAGTATTGACCGGAACAAACGCAGAATAGAACACTCTCTTAAGATCAAACTTTTTATAAAGGGACTCAGCCACGTGCAGGATCTGATAATCCGTCTCAGGGGTGGCTCCTATAATCATCTGTGTGCTCTGTCCTGCCGGCACAAACCGCGGGGTATTCCGGTACACTGTGATTTCCTGGCGGTTCTGTTCGGACAGCTTCTGAACCTGACGCATGGGCGTCAGTATGTTCTTCCGTGATTTGTGAGGAGCCAGAAGCCTGAGACTCTCCGCCGTGGGCAGCTCTATATTCACACTCATTCTGTCTGCCAGATAGCCTGTCCGCTCGATCAGTCGCTGATCTGCTCCCGGAATCGCCTTCACATGAATATATCCCTGAAAATTACAGACATGGCGGAGCCTGTAGAGCGTTGCATAGATCAGTTCCATCGTATAATCCGGACTTTTCAGTATGCCTGAACTCAGAAAAAGCCCTTCGATATAATTTCTCCTGTAGAACTCCATTGTCAGTGTACACACTTCATCCGGGGTAAAAGACGTTCGGAGCACATCATTGGAGGAACGGTTGATACAGTATTTGCAGTCATAGATGCATTCGTTCGTAAACAGAATCTTCAGAAGCGAAATGCATCTCCCATCTGCAGAAAAACTGTGGCAGATTCCTGCCCTCCTGCAGTTTCCCATGCCTGTTCCATCTCCGTTCCGCTCAACACCGCTGGAAGTACAGGCCACATCGTACTTGGCAGCGTCGGACAGAACAGTCAATTTATCATACAGGGCCATTTTTTCCTGAATCGTACCAATCATAGCGCGCCTCCTTTATTCGAACATCTGTTCTGTTACAAGGATAGCACATATGTTCTCTTTTTACAAGAGTGTAATCCCCTGTTTCCTGTGAAATAGTAACAGGGCAGAAACGCTTTGGAAAAATCTATCAGGACTTTTTCCTTACGCCTCTGCCCCTGCAATTTTTTATAATGTATTTATGCCCTGACTTCTGTCAGTGCACCTGTTTACTCACAGTCTCTGATACGTTTTCTCAGCGGAAGCACCATGGAAGGTGATACTGAGAGCTCGTCCAGTCCCATCTTAAGGAACTCTTCCGTAAGCTCCAGATCAGCTCCGAGCTCGCCGCAGATTCCGATCCATGCCCCCTCGGCGTGTGCATTGTCGGCAGCCATTTTAATCATGGCGAGCACAGCCGGGTGATGCGGATCATAGAACGCATCCAGTTTCGCATTCTGACGGTCAATCGCCAGAGTATACTGTGTAAGGTCATTTGTTCCCACACTGAAGAAATCAACCTCTTTCGCGAGTTCGCGGCTTACCATAACAGATGCCGGAGTCTCGATCATGATACCGAGCTCTACATCTTCCTTATACGGAATACCCTCGTTCTTAAGTTCTTCTTTCACTTCAGCGATAATCTCTTTGATCCTGCGCACCTCAGCTACTGAGATGATCATCGGGAACATGATAGAGATGTTTCCGAAAACAGCCGCACGATAAAGAGCGCGGAGCTGGGTTTTGAAAATCTCCGGCCTTGTAAGACAGATACGGATCGCGCGGTAACCGAGCGCCGGGTTGTCTTCTTTGTCCAGTCCGAAATAGTCAACCTGTTTGTCTGCTCCGATGTCAAGTGTACGGATAATGACTTTTTTGCCGGCCATGCTCTCCGCCACCTGCTTATATACTGCGAACTGCTGTTCTTCTGTCGGGAAATCTGTGTTCTCGAGATAGAGGAACTCGCTTCTGAACAGGCCGATTCCGCCTGCGTCATTTTTGATCACCGCACCAAGATCGGATACATTTCCGATATTGGCATATACGTTGATCTTCTGTCCGCTTTTTGTCACGTTTTCTTTGCCCTTAAGCTGCTCAAGAAGAGCTTTCTGCTCCAGATCTTTCGCACGCTTCTCCTGCATCGCCTTCATTGTCTCCTCATCCGGATCAATGTAAAGCGTGCCGGTAAATCCATCGATAGCCGCAATCTTTCCGTTGTATTCCGGAAGCAGTTCCGTACCAAGACCGATCACTGCCGGAATATTCATCGTACGGGCAAGAATTGCCGTATGTGAGTTGGATGATCCGTACATTGTGGCAAATCCAAGAACCTTGCTCTTGTCAAGCTGAACCGTCTCGCTCGGCGCAAGATCGTCAGCCGCAATGATGCACGGCTCTGTCATCTCTTTGAGACCGCTGTCAACGCCGCAGAGGATGTCAAGCACACGCTCGGATACATCCTTTACATCCGCTGCCCTTCCCTGCATGTATGCGTCATCCATTGCCGCAAACATCTTTGAGAAGTTGTCAGCTGTGGTTGCAACAGCAAATTCGGCATTTACTTCCTGAGAGCGGATAATGTTCTCAATTGACTCAAGATAATCCAGATCTTCGAGCATCATCTGGTGAATCTCGAAAATCATGGCGTTAGCCTCACCTACATCTTCAAGGGCTTTGTCATACAGTTCTTTCAACTGGGATACTGCCGTATCCTTCGCTTCCTGGAATCTCTTCCATTCAGCGTCTACATCATCGATGTGAGTTCTTTTTATCACCTTCTCGCTTCTCTTGTAAAAAAGAAGCTTTCCGATGGAAACTCCGCCAAATACACTTTTACCGCTAATCGTAATCATGATTTATAAATTCTCCTTACCTGATTTATAAATTCTCCTTGAAAAATGCCTCTAATTCTGCTGCTGCGTTTTCCTCATCCGCGCCTTCAACAGTAATTGTAACTTCCTCACCAGTCTTTACTCCGAGACCCATAACGCCGAAAATTCTCTTCGCGTCCGCGCTTTTCTCTCCTTTAGTAATTTTTACAGCTGACTGATAACCTGCTGCCTGTTTTACAAGGATACCTGCCGGTCTTGCATGAATCCCCTCCGGATCTGTGATCACATATTTAAATTCTTTCATTTCTACATGTCCTCCTTTGACTTTGTGATTCTTTTATAAGTATATAACACGTTTCACGAATTTTCAATCGCTGTTTGGCAAAGATGGCGCTGTTTTGCACAAAAATACATTTGTATAATTTAACAAATCCAGCAAGAAATCCGTTGACTTTTATTGTTAAACATGCTACACTGAGCCCGTGTCTATTCTTACAGGATGCGGCACAGCAACTTATTTTTATTTTCTTATGGAGGGTAACACAATGACAGGTACAGTAAAATGGTTTAACAACCAGAAGGGCTATGGATTCATCTCCGATGCTGAAGGAAATGACATCTTTGTTCACTATTCAGGACTTGTAATGGATGGATTCAAGACGCTCGAAGAAGGCCAGGCTGTCGAGTTTGAAGTGACAGAAGGCGCAAAAGGACCGCAGGCAACAAATGTAGTAAAGCTTTAATCAGATTTTTTAATGTACCTTTTAATATATAAATTGATCTGAAAACAACCTTGATTTATTATTAAAATTACAGAGAAATGCGATTAAAACGAGACCGGATGGCACTGACGCCATCCGGTCTTTTTCCTTATCATATATAGTTTTTGTTAAAGGTTTATGTTGGAGACGTAAGCCTGCGGTGCTTCCCAGATATCAAATCCGCTTCCCCTTAATATGTCGACAACCCTTGCAGGATCATCGCACTTGAGCACAGCCGATGCGTCTGTTCCGTTCGCAAAGGCATACATATATTCGATATTGACATCTCCTTCCACGATCTGGTGCATCGCGCGGCTGAGAGAACCTGTCTCGTGAGGTACACGCAGCGCCACAACATCTGTGAGCATTGCAGTAATTCCATTGTCTTTAAGAACTGCTTTTCCTTTATTCGGATCAGAGACAATCATTCTCAACATTCCATATTCGGTAGTATCTGCCAGGCTTAATGCAACGATGTTCACATCGTTTCCCGCCAGAACGGAGAGGACCTCATCAAGACGCCCTTCGCGGTTTTCAAGAAAAACCGATAACTGCTGAATTGTGATTCCCATATTTCTTCCCTCTCTTTCTACAGATTCCTGTTGTCAATTACACGGACTGCTTTTCCTTCGCTTCTCTGAATAGATTTCGGCTCAACCAGTTTCACTCTTACGGAAATACCAAGAGCAGTTTTTAATACGCCTGCAATCTTGTTCCTGAGTGCATCCAGTTTTCTGATCTCGTCAGAGAATACGGATTCATCTACTTCTACCATAACAGTAAGCACATCCATGTTATCCTCTCTGTCAACGATCATCATGTAGTGCGGAGCTACCACGCCTCCCATGGAAAGCAGTGCTGTTTCCACCTGAGTCGGGAATACATTCACGCCGCGGATTACTTTCATATCATCAGTTCTTCCTGTGAATTTCGAAATTCTCGGAAGCGTTCTTCCACATTCACACGTCTGGTAATTGATGCTTGTAAGGTCTTTTGTGCGATAGCGGATCAGAGGCATTGCCTCTTTCGCAAGAGTGGTAAATACCAGCTCGCCGGTCTCGCCCTCAGCACATCTCTCGTGCGTTGCCGGATGCAGCACTTCCGGATAGAAATAATCCCAGTGCACGTGAAGCCCTGATTTGTGGATACAATCCTGCGCAACGCCCGGGCCTGTGATCTCGCAAAGTCCGTAGATATCAAAGCAGTTAATGTGGAGGATACTCTCAATCTTCTTTCGCATCTCCTCTGTCCACGGTTCCGCTCCGTGAATACCTGCTTTTAACTTCATTTTATCTACCAGTCCGGCTTCCTGGATGGATTCGGCAAGATAAAGTGCGTAAGACGGAGTACATGCGAATGCTGTAGCACCAAGATCCTCCATGCACATCATCTGGCGTTTCGTGTTGCCTGCCGACATCGGGATCGCCGTAGCGCCCAGTGCCTTTGCGCCGAAATCAAGGCCCAGACCTCCTGTGAAGAGTCCGTATCCGTAGCAGACATGGATGATATCTTCGTTCGTAAGTCCTGCCATCGTGAGTCCTCTCGCCACACACTCACCCCATACTTCCACATCTTTCTGGGAATATGGCGCGATGGTAAGCTTTCCTGTTGTGCCCGATGTTCCCTGAACACGAACAACATCTTTCATCGGAATCGCGAGAAGCCCGAACGGATAATTATTCTTCAGGTCTTCTTTCGTTGTGAACGGAAGCTTCTCGATATCTTCGATCGTCTTGATATCTCCTGGCTCCACGCCGCGCTCCTGCATTTTTTTACGGTAAAAATCCACATTGTTGTACACTCTGTTTACAACATCTACAAGCCTTTTGCTCTGCAGATCCGCCATCTCATCCCTGCTCATGCACTCTATTTTAGGATCGCGGATCCGCTCCACCCAGTTTTCTAATGATACTCCTGCCATCTCTTTTCTCCTTTAATCAATGTGTTTTTATAATTCTTCTTCCTCCACGAGCTTTACATTTGACGCCCGCAGAACTTTCTGCGCTTTATCGAAATCATCCGTGCTAAATACCATGACCGGAGCCTTCTCTTCGCGGATAACAAAAGAATAGATATAATTCACATTAATCTGTCCGTCAGCGAGAATCTTGAGCATCTGATTCAGATTGCCTTTTTCGTCTTTGAGTTCCGCGCCGATCACTTCGCTGATCCTTGTCACGAACCCCTTTCTTGTCAGGCTCTCTTTTGCACGGACCGGATCGTCCACAACAAGTCTCATAATTCCGAATTCCGGCGTATCGAAAGTCGAAATTGCACGGATATTCACATGCTCCTCTGACAGAGCCGAAGTCACATTCATCATGCTCCCCGGCTGATTCTCCACGAATACCGATATCTGCCTGATCATTATTATCACCGCCCTTCACTGTCTGTATATTCCTGCATATTTATTCAATATATGTTTATTTTATTTCAATTCAAAACCTACGTCAAATGCTTTCTTGTTGATCTCCACTGTTTTCGGCGGAACCGTCTTCTCAATCACACTGTACCACTGGTCTTTCGTGAAATCCATGTGCTGTGCCGCCACTCCGAGAACAATCATATTGAAAACCTTCGGATTTCCCAGCTTGCGGGCCTCCTCTGTCGCGTCCACAGTGTATACCTGATATTCCTTTGCCAGGTTCTCGAGAATATTTTCCGGATACTGCGCATTTCCGATCACCACCGGCATGGGGTCGATTCTCCAGTCATTGACTACAAGAGCTCCATCCTTTTTCAGGAAATGTGCGTAGCGGAGCGCTTCCAGACGCTCAAACGCAATGATAACATCCGCCTGTCCTTCCTCAACGATCGGCTCAGCCACCTTGTCGCCGTAGCGGACAAAAGTAACAACACTTCCGCCTCTCTGCGCCATTCCGTGAACTTCTGATAATTTTACATCGTATCCTCCCGCTATGGTGAGTCCGCCCAGAACACGGCTCGTAAGAAGGGTTCCCTGTCCGCCGACACCGACGATCATTATATTCTTAACTGCCATAATTCTATTCCCCCTCCTTTACAAGTTCAATCGCGTCGAATTTACATAAGTCTTTACACAATCCGCAGCCGGTGCACATCGTATCATCAATACGGATCGTGCCGTCCGGGTTCTTTGTCATTGCCGGACATCCCGGTTTCATACATGCTCCGCACTTTTTACATTTATCAGGCAGAGCTCTGTAGAGCGGTTTTTTCCTCTTATCAAGAAGAACGCATGGAGTCTTTGTAATGATAACGGAAATCTCATCCTTCGCCGTCTCCTCTTTTATCGTCTTCTCCAGAAGCGGAAGATCAAAAGCATTGATCTCGTACACATTTTTAATTCCCATGGCGCGGCAGATTCCCGGGATACTGATCGCATATGTAGGATCGCCCTGCAGGGTTTTTCCGGTAGCTGCGTGATCCTGGTGTCCCGTCATTCCGGTTGTGGAATTATCGAGAATCATCAC
Organism: Candidatus Mediterraneibacter vanvlietii; assembly: GCA_019113645.1. Taxonomy (GTDB): domain Bacteria; phylum Bacillota; class Clostridia; order Lachnospirales; family Lachnospiraceae; genus Mediterraneibacter; species Mediterraneibacter vanvlietii. The sequence goes on from DXGZ01000027.1 coordinate 48,270, forward strand.
TGTACCGGTCGCTTTGTTATAAACCATATTCATCAGGGAATTCACGCCAGTATGCATGAACGTGGAATCTCCGATCACTGCTACCCAGTTTTTAATGTAGTCTTTTCCTTTTGCCTTCTCCATGCCATGAAGTGTGGAAATACTTGATCCCATACACATCGTTGTATCGATCACGCTCAAAGGTGCAACCGCACCGAGGGTATAGCATCCGATATCACCGGCAGCATGCATTTTCAGCTTGTTCAGCACATAGAACACGCTTCTGTGCGGACATCCCGGACAGAGGATCGGCGGTCTTCCCGGAGCCGCTGCCGGTTCTTTGATATCCAGCTTCTCTTTTAAGATTGCTTCTCTTAACATATTCGCGCTGTACTCACCCTGAACGGTCAGAATCTCTTTTCCGACTGCTTTGATTCCCCAGGATTTCACCTGTTCTTCAATCACGGGATCCAGCTCTTCTACAATATATAACGTCTCAACTTTGGCAGCAAAGTCTTCAATCAGTTTTCTCGGAAGCGGATTCACCATTCCCAGCTTCAGAACAGAAGCATTCGGGAGCGCTTCCTTTACATACTGATACGGAATACCGCTTGTGATGACTCCGATCTTTGTATCATTCATTTCAACGCGGTTGATCGGAAGTGTATTGGCCTCTTCTGCCAGTTCGTTATTCCGTTTCTCGATCTCAACATGACGGATCTTTGCATTGCCAGGCATCATAACATTTTTCTGAATGTTTTTCTCATAAGGTCTGTCTTCCGGCTCCACTCTCTCCTGAAGTTCCACAAGCCCCTGTGAGTGTGCAAGCCTCGTTGTTGTCCGGAAGATAAACGGACGGTCGAACTTCTCGCTCAGTTCAAACGCCGCCTTGAAGAAATCCTTTGCCTCCGCACTGTCAGAAGGTTCGATAACAGGGATCTGCGCTGCTCTCGCCACCATTCTCGTGTCCTGTTCATTCTGGGAGCTGTAAAGTCCCGGGTCGTCTGCCACCACGATGACAAGTCCGCCGTTTACGCCCATGTAAGAAACTGAATAGAGCGGGTCTGCTGCAACATTCAGCCCCACGTGCTTCATACAGGCCATGGATCTCACACCTGCAAGGCTTGCGCCTACTGCAACCTCCGTTGCCACCTTCTCGTTCGGCGCCCACTCTTCATATACATCATCGCGGTACTGTACAAGGTATTCGCTGATTTCTGTACTCGGTGTTCCCGGATAAGCCGAAGACACCTTGACTCCCGCCTCATAAGCTCCCCGGGCAATCGCCTCATTGCCCAGCATAATCACTTTCTCTGCCATATCATAAACCATCCTTTCGTAAATCAGTCACTCTTCTTGCCTTGCCCTCAAATCTCTGCAGTGTGTTCGGAGCCACCAGACGGATCTGCGTTGCAAGGCCGAGCTGTGATTTCAATGCGCGTTTAATCCGTGATTCCAGTTCGCTCAGTTTTGTATAACTGTCCAGAAGCCTGTCGTCAACCAGCTCCACAGTGATTGTCATAACGTCAAGCCGGTTCTTTCTCTCGACAAGGATCTCATAATGAGGTCCGATTTCTTCGATTTTCAGAAGCACTTCCTCTATCTGTGTCGGGAATACATTCACGCCTCTGATCACAAGCATGTCATCCGCACGGCCGGAAATATTCTCCATACGTACCGTTGTTCTGCCGCATTTACAAGGTTCATACATCAGGCGTGTCAGGTCTCCGGTACGATATCTGACAAGCGGAAGGGCTTCTTTGCCAAGGCAGGTTACAACCAGTTCCCCCAGTTCTCCCGGAGGAAGCACTTCCTCTGTCTCCGGATTGATGATCTCCGGTATAAACCAGTCTTCATTCACATGCATTCCACACAGCTCAGGACATTCTCCTGCAACCCCTGGTCCGCACAGTTCGCTCATTCCGTAATTCTGCGTACAGAGGAAATTCTCGCCCCAGACTTTGTGCATCTCGTCCCTCATAGCTTCTGTCATCCCTTCGCCTCCGAAGAGACCGATATGAAGTTTAAGATCTTTTTCCGGGTCAAGTCCTCTCCTTCTGATCTCCTCGCCAAGATGAAGTGCATATGACGGTGTCGCGACAAGCAGCGTCACTCCCATATCCTGCAGAAACATGATCTGTTTGTTCGTATTCCCCGAGGACATGGGAATCACAGACGCTCCGATTTTCTCCAGTCCTCCGTGGAGTCCCAGCGCTCCGGTAAATGTACCGTATCCGAACGAAATCTGAGCCACATCGTCCGCTGTCGCGCCGCCCATGCACGCAAGCCTTGCCACGTTGTTGAGCCACATATCAAGATCATTTCTCGTATAGCCGACAACTGTTGGTTTTCCTGTCGTACCGGAGCTCGCATGATAGCGGACAATCTCTTTTTTGTCTACCGCAAACAGACCGTCCGGATAATTGTCCCTGAAATCTGTTTTATATGTAAAGGGCAGTTTCTTCAGATCCTCCAGTGTATTTATATCTTGCGGCTTCACGCCCGCCGCATCCATCTTGGCACGGTATGGCTGCACTCTGTCATAAATATAGCGAACCGTATCCTTTAATTTCGATAGCTGGATCGCCTCAATCTCTTCTCTTGGCAGAGTTTCTTCCTTTGCCCATATCATTGTACATAACCTCCTTCGGTAAAAGTTCGCCTTTTGATAGTATAACACATTACTTTCTCAATTTAAAGCGTTAATTTCAGAAAAGCTAAAGTTTATGACCAGCTATTTAGTTAATCAGGTTCGCTGACTTTTGGAGACGATATTTTCGAAAACAGGGAAGCATTCTAAAACGTATTCTGCAGAGGCTGAGGGTATGTTCAGGGCTCCGCTCCAGGGTCTAAGTGAATCTAAGAAGTTCCGGGCATGGACTAAATGCAAGGACAGCCGGCGAGCAACTCGCTTTGCTCAAACAATCTCGCCGTCTGCCCTAACGTCCATGTCCGGAACTTCAAGATTCACTAAGTCCCTTTCGAAGTCACCCTGCCCACACCCTCAACCTCAGCAGAAAGTTTCTTGAAATGGGGGCTGTTTTCTGCTTTATCGGCTGGGAAAGTCATCGAATAATCAACTGAGAAAAACAGAGGCGCGGCAGGAAAGCCTTACAATGTGTAAGTCCTTCAAGCCGCGCTGTATTGCGGTTTTCTAAGTCTATTTATAGAATGATCAGAGGGAAAAATGACAAAGGCGGAAGTGTACTGGAAATCAGAAGGTGTTGTTAATAATTAAGCCGGCAGCAAAACTATGCTGCCGGCCGCACTTTTGTTTTCTTCAGCCTGTTAGGCAGTAATTACCGATCTGGATGGAACAGAAAACAGACCCTATTGCAAAAACTTTTCTGCCGGGAGGGAGACTGTGGGCGGCTGACTTCGGAGGGGGATTAGGCAAACTTGGAGTTCCGGGGAGGGACGTTGAGGCAGGCGGTGAGATTGTCTGAGCGTAGCGAGTTGCTCACCGTCTGTCTCTGCTTTTAGTCCGTCCCCGGAACTCCTTAGTTTCCCTTATCCCCCGGAGCGGAAGCCGCCCACAATCCCCCTCCCGGCAGAATACGTCTTGTAAATCCACTCTGTTTTCGTCCGATTTGAAACCGGTAATTATTGAACTAAATAGCTCCCCCCTTGACAAGGGTGCTATAGTATAGGTGTAACAGGAAACAAACACTTAACAACACCTGCTTTTAAGTACAAAGTGAATGGCTGCTAAGCGTAATTTCAATGATTCAGTGATTGGAGGAAAAGATAAATGAATACTTTAAAAGCTGAAAAAAGAGACATGACAATTAAAGCCAAGAAACTTAGACGTGAAGGATTTGTTACCGGATGCATCTTCGGCCGGGAAATGGCAGAGTCCATCCCGCTGAAAATGGATAAGGGCGATGTAGACCGGCTCCTCAAAACAGAGGGCAAAGGCGGAAGGATCCGTCTGGAAGTAGACGGCCAGGCATACGATGCCCTGATCAAAGAAGTTGATTATAACGCAATGAAAGGCTGGGTCGATGAGATTGATTTCCAGGCGCTTGTCAGCACGGAGAAAGTTCACTCATCTGCTGAGATTCACCTGATCAACACCGATAAACTTGCTGCCGGTGTTCCGCAGCAGATGCTCCATGAAGTAGACTTCAAGGCATTGCCGTCAGCACTGGTTGAAAAGATCGAGCTTGATATCGGCGAACTGAAAGTCGGCGATACCATCCGTGTCAAAGATCTTGACATTGCAAATGATAAAGATGTGGATCTTTCTACTGATCTTGACGCTACCGTTGTTACCATCACAGAGGTACACGCGTCATCGGCTGAGACCGCAGAGGAAACAGAGGACTCTGCTGCAGAGTAACTCTGATCCGGGAAATCGTTTTCCCGTTCGCTGCGCATAGCTGTAAAGAAAAGTTAAATTTAATATGCCGGCTTTCGTTTCTCCTTTGGCCCTGTTTTTATTCAGGTCTCAACAGAGCTGAACAGAGGAAGAAAGCCGGCATATTTTTGTCAAATCTTTCTTATTTTATATTCCCGTCTCAATGATAAACTTCACGTTTCCATCCATACCTTCCGCTTTTCCGCTGAATGTATCATATTTCGCATCATCCGATGTCAGCGCCTCCAGACGTTCCACGATATCGCCGAATTCCTCTTCCAATGTATATTTCAGTTTCCCGGTTCCTTCCTGTTCAAACTGATCCAGTCCGTTCGCCAGAGTCTGCGTGCCTGCCTGAAGTTCTGCGGCTCCTGCCCGCAGCGCTTCACTGTTTCCCATCAGGACCGACGCACCTTCCGACAGCTGTCCTCCCAGCATTCCCAGACCGCCGGAAAGTCTGCCGGTGCCTTCTGCCAGGACTGACGCGCCTTCTGATACGGCCGGGCTGCTGTCCTTTAATCTGGCCGCGCCTGCAAGCAGTGTATCATTAAAAGACCCCAGTCTGTCAAATCCTGTATTCAGTTCCTCCAATCCCTGTATCGCCATCGGGAAAGAATCGTCTGCAGACTGCCGCAGCACCGCCACGCTCTCCGACAGACCGCCCTGTCCTCCAATTGCAGCGTTCAGCTGCCCCATTCCGCTATTCAGAGCTTCCACCTGTCCGGACAATGTCTCCAGACTGTCTGCCGGAAGCCCTTCCACGGAATTCTGAAGTCCTTCCAGCTTCGCCTCAAGTTCCGGGATCTGTTCCTGCAGTTCTGCTGCCGATGCTGCAAATGACGCAAGGTTCTCACGTATGGTGCCGGCAGCCTGGTTCAGAGCATCAACATCAATGCCGCTTCCGGCCTGTTCCTCTGATATTCCTTCCAGCGCTTCCATTCCCTCCAGCCCGCTGACCGCATTCTGCGCCTCTGCCAGAGCGTCAATTGATTTCTGCAGTTCTGCCGCCATATCCGGGTCTGCCGCTTCCACTTCACTTTTCCGCGCTGTCAGCGTGTCAATAGAATACCGGATCTTTGCACTGCTCTCTGCAGCAGTGCTCTTTGCCGCTGCAATCTTTTCGTTGTCCGCATTTACCGCGTGATTCAGTTCGCTGCACGATGCGAGCAGACTTGCCTGAGCGTCTGTGATTTTTTCCAGTTCTCCGGATATGCCCTCCAGCGTTCCTGCGATCTCCTGCACCGGCCGGGCAATTCCCTGTTCAAGTCCCTGCCCCATATCCGCCGCCTCAGCCGCAAGCGTCTTTCCTGTCTGTGTCATATCCTCTATCTGAGACAGCAGCGATGCCACAGCATCCGATCCAAGCGCATTCTCCATATCCTGTGTTCCCTTTGCAAGCGCCTGCGCGGCCGCTTTTATATCTGCTCCGCCGCCCGCATCCGGTTCGCCATCCACGGCTTCATACAGCTGATCCAGCGCGCCCTGCACCTGAACCAGTCCGCTGCTCAGCGCATTCAGCCGGGATGCGCCTTCCGCCAGCTGCTCTTCTCCTGCCACATAGGACGCTACGCCATCTGAAAGTGCTTCTGCCCCTGCCGTATAGTCCTCGATTCCAAGCACAAGTGTATTTACGCCATCCACGTACTCTGTCACCTGTCCGGACAATTCCCCGTCTGTCCCAAGATACTGGCATACAGCACTGCTCAGCTGATCCGCGCCGGCCGTATAACTGTCCACCCCCTCCGCAAACGATTTTGCTCCGGCAAACAGTTCCGAACCACCATCTGCAAGTTCAAGCGCCGCATCCTCCAGGGCATCCAGGGCATTTTGAAGGCTGCTGATATCCGTAATCTCTTCCGGATCCAGGTCAGAAAACAGGTCGGACACCGCTGCCGTATAAGTATCCGGCACCCCAAAATCCGTCACATCTGCCGAAACTGTAAGGCTTTCCGGAATTGTCAGCCGGGCAGAATCCACAGCGAAATCCGAGAGTCCCAGACTTTCCTGCAGCCCCGGCATGGCAATCCCCACTACAAAGTTCCTGTTCCCATCTGAAATCACGCGTCCATTATCAATCTTCACATTCGTGCAGTTCTCTCCCGGCAGAATCAGACCGGTTACCATCAGAAACGGGCTGAAAACTTTCTGCTCCTTTCCTTCATTCTCCACAGTTCTGGCCGCACGGTTCGTATAGTCAAAACGAACTTCCAGATGTCCGCTCCTGCCTTCGAGTTCCTCCGGCTTCACTTCTTTTCCGTCAAGATACCACGTCAGATTCACTTCAACCGGGAGTTCTTCTTCCGTCTCCCCCTGATAATAGATATCCGCGCCTTCTGTCTCCCATACCAGACTGTCTCCATTCCTGGAAAACTTCTCATTTCCTTTTACATTTCTGATCTCCTGCAAGGAGCTTTCATCCTTTACAGATGAAATACTTCCCGCATTTTTCAGCCAGTCGGATACCGTCACTTTCTCCGTCTTTCCCGATGCATCCGCACTGACATATACGGTTTCCTCCTTGGTTATGCCTGTCTGATTCTCTGCGCTTTCTTCTGCATACACAACCAGAGCTCCGGGCGCCGCAGACTGTGCAACCGCAGCCGCTGCGGTCATGCCTGCAGCGGCTGCTGCCGCCGCGCGTTTCGTCCAGTTCCTTCTCCCTGTTCTGTTCCATTTCCGATTCTGATTCATATTCTGTCATATCCTTTCTAACTTTGTCTCGCTGTTTCAGCCGCACTTTGGGATTCTCCCGCAAACCCAAAAGAAGTACGGCAGATCAATGCATCAAATATCATAAACATTGCCGGCAGCACAAGAATTACAACGCACATGCTGATCAGCGCTCCGCGTGCAAGCAGAGTACATATCGAACCGATCATATCCACGTTGGAATAGCATGCCACTCCAAAGGTGGCAGCGAAAAAGCTCAGTCCGCTGCTGATGATAGAAGGCATACTCGTCCGATGGGCGATAGCTACCGCTTCCTCCTTACTTTTCCCCCGTTTGCGCTCTTTCTGATAACGGCTGGTCATCAAAATTGCGTAATCCACCGTTGCTCCAAGCTGAATCGTCCCGATAACGATGCCTGCCACAAACGGAAGCTCCACGCCCATATAATATGGAGCCGCCATATTCACTGCAATGGCAAACTCAATCACCGCCACCAGGATAATCGGGAGCGATATGGATTTGAATACAATCAAAATGATTACAAATATCGCCGCAATAGAAATCAGATTGACCGTCTTCAGATCCCGGTCTGTCACATCCTGCAGATCCTTCATCAGCGGTGCCTCACCGATCACCATTGTGTCGCTGTCATAAGACTTTACGATCCGGTCTATCTGCGCAATCTGGTCATTCACCGCATCGGTGGCCGACTCATACTCTGAGCAGATAAACGCCAGCTCATAGTTGTCGCTCTGAAGCATCTCCCTGATATCTTCAGGAATCATATCCTCCGGCACTGCCGGCCCGATCAGGGAATTCATATTTAAGCTCCACTTCACCCCGTCCACCTGCTCGATTTCTTCCATCATCTGCTGTTTTTCCAGGGGGTCCATATCTTTCCGCATCAGAACCATATGAACATTGCTCATCCCAAAATCCTCTTCCAGCTTTTCATTCGCCGTATTGCCCGGAAGAGAGTCCGGCAGCGACTGCGCGATATTATAATAAACTCCGGTCCTGCTGTTTCCGTAAATTGCAGGAATCAGAAGGACCAGAAACAGTACAAGCCAGATAAACCGGTGTTTTGTGATAAATTCCGATGCCCTGTCCATGTTGGGCAGAAACAGCCTGTGGCTCGTCCGTTCAATAGCCCGGTCACAGGTCAGCACCAGCGCAGGAAGAATGGTCACACAGCAGAGCACACCGATTACAACACCTTTCGCCATAACGATCCCCATATCCCGCCCGAGAGCGAATGTCATGAAACAGAGCGCGATAAATCCGGCAACCGTAGTTACTGAACTTCCCACAACTGATTTAAATGTGTTGGAAACAGCATGCCCCATGGCACGCTCCTTCTCCCCCGGGAATCTTCGCTTGTTTTCCTCAAAACTGTCCAGCAGAAAAATGGAATAATCCATCGTCACACCAAGCTGCAGAATCGCGGTCAGCGCCTTTGTAATATACGAAATCTCTCCCAGGAACACATTGCTTCCCAGATTATATATAATCGCCAGGCCAATACCCAAAAGAAACAGAACCGGTACCAGAAACGATGTCGAAGTCACTTCCAGGACCAGCAGACAGCACAACACGGCGATCAGCACATATACCGGCAGTTCCTGAATACAAAGATTCTTAATATCCGTCACAATCGCTGTCATCCCGCTGATAAAGCACTGCTCGTCCGCAATCTGTCTCATCTCTTCCACCGCTCCCATAGCTTCATCCGAAGAAGTTGTATTATCAAACAGCGCAAGCATCATCGTCGCGTCGCCTCGAAAAAATGCTTCCCGCAGGTCCTTCGGAATCATTTCCACCGGAAGCGTAATATCCGCCACATCGTCATACCACAGGACATCTTTCACATGCGGAACCTGGCTGAACTTTTCTTCCAGCTTCTGTACATCCTTCAATTCCATGTCCTCCACAACAACCATGGAAAAGCCGCCCATACCGTACTCATCCACAAGAATATCCTGTCCTTCCACTGTCTCCAGCTCTTCCGGAAGATAACTGAGCAGATCATAATTAATCCTTGTCTTCGCAATGCCGATCACCGAAGGAATCACAAGCAGAGCACCAAGGATCAGGATCAGCCTCCTGTGCCGGGCGATCCATTTTCCCACTTTAACCAAAAAATCATCTCCTTATCCTTTTATCTGCTCACAATATATCTAAAAAATGACTAATAGTCAATAATTTAGTGCGCAAAAATGAACTTTGGTCATTTTGTTGACTTTTTTCCGGAAAAACGGCATAATAATTATAAAAATAGCATCGTAATTAAATTCATACAGGCGGGAGAATCATATATGGGAAAAGTAGAAGAAAATAAAAAGCAGAAAAAAAACACGCTCTTTCAGACCGCGTTCAAACTGTTTACGGAAAAAGGCTTCGCCAGAACAACCATCTCGGATATCGTAAATGAAGCAGGTCTGGCAAAAGGAACTTTTTACCTGTATTTTAAAGATAAATATGATCTGAGAGACAAACTGATCACCGATAAGGCCGAACAGCTTTTCAGTGACGCCTACCTTGCTCTCGAAGAAAAAGACGGCGAAGTAAAAAATTTTGAGGAAGAAATGATTTTCATCACAGATTATATTATACAGCGTTTTCAGAATGACCACACACTGATGCAGTTTGTTGCGAAGAACCTGTCCTGGGGCATATTTAAGGACGCCGTCTCCAACACGGATCTCCTGTCAGCCACTCAGTTCTACAAACATTACCTTCAATCGCTGGAACAGTATCATATACAGTGCCGTTCCCCCGAACTTCTGCTCTTTACAATTATTGAACTGACCGGATCAACCAGTTACAACTGCATCCTTCTTGGTCAGCCTGTCAGCATGGAAGAATATCTCCCCTACCTTCACGCATCAATGCGGCAGATATTAAAGGTGTTTATTGAATAGGGAATAACAGATGTTAAGAAAATCTACGGTTTTCTTTCATCTCCAGTTTATAAATTTCCCGTTTCTTTTATTCTTTCATCATACTTTGTCCACAATTACCGTCTATACTTAACATCAGATAGTTGATAAACAACTATCTTCCCCCTCATAAAGTTCAGACGCCAGAAGGCGTCGCACTTTACTCTCATTCCTTTAGATAACTATAAAACAACGAAACCCGTCAGACTTGCGGCTGACGGGTTTTCGCTGTTTATGGCCGTGTAATGAAATCTGCCATTGTATATTACACAGTCTCAGTTTTTCGAAATAAATAGGAATATGTCCGCCGCTGCTGAAGAAGAACTTCTTTTATCCGAACTTTTATATCATCCGGGTAATACTCTTCTTTCGCCAGCAATTCGTTTATGATTCCTTCATCGTAGGTAAAATAAAGATTCTGACCATACAGATCCTCTGCCACATCAAGTTGTTCCATAAAATCTGAACTCAATGTTTTCGCCTTCACCTGAGGAATCAGGCTGATAATATCCTCCCCCATTGGATAATCTGCTGTCGTATCCGAAAGGAGTGCGCTTCCATTATCAAACACCGGGCAATAATGATACCTGCCGGCATCATCATACAGGACAGCGATGTTATGCATATGTCTGTCCTCGTTGAGAAACAGCGCATCAATTGTCAGAAGTCTGCTTAAATAAGGTCCAAATTCTTTCAGCCCCGTCATCAGTTCAACCTGTTCAACCAGAAAACGGGCGCGTTCTTCAACTCCCTCTATTCGATAAAGACTTTGATAAAGGCTCTGTCCATAGAGATTCTTAAACAAACGTTCCAACGTAATAAGCTGCCATCCGTCCGGCAGGAAATTCAGGCTTTTACACCCGCGGTACAATGCTTTTTTATATCCGATTTCTTCTGTCTGATATTGAATAAATTCCATATTCTTCAGATTAGAATACGATAAAAGCCCGGATACCATATATTCCGCCAGCCCCTCATAGCCTGTATAATCAGCTTTATACCAGATGCCATTCCGTTCCCACTTAAACTGATTTCCTTTTGATGATTGCATCGGTGAATTTTTCATATACGTATCATCCAGCCGGATCATTCCTGTCACCTCTCAATCTTAAGCCAGAAACTGTCCTCCGCCATTCGCCCTTCCGTTTTCTGGACAATCAGAAACGGATCGTAAAACGGAAGATTCAATTCGTTCAATATAATTTTCATTTTATCGCGGCTTCTTGGAAAACAGCGAGATTCCAGAAATTCCTCATAATCCTTATAGGACGGATGCTCATTTCTTCCAAAAGCACGAAAAGCAGGATCCATTGTAAAATTCTTGATCTTCACCCGCTGTTCGCGATCATCCACATCCATAACGGTACACAGCCGCTCCTCATACATGTACCTGATTCGAAGCGGAAACGTGCGCTCAGGAATTTCCAGTTCCTCCACCAGCCAGCTGCGCTCTCTGAGAATATCGAGCATCACCGCCGCAGTCCCCTTCGCGCACCCGCCGCTCCCTTCCCAATGAGCTATGGTTTTCACGGATACATTCATTAATTCTGCCAGTTCTTTCTGTTTTAATTTTAACATCTTCCGAATCCGTTTTACCTCGGCTGCAGATAATGTTTTTTGCAGAGCAAACTCCATATTTTCACCATCCGTTCTGTAATTTTAGTAACAGTTCAACCATGACGCGAGCTGAACTGTTACGTTTTTTATATTGCAGAAACTTTTTTATTAGTATATCATGCAAACCACTAAAATCAAGTAATTTTTTATTATTTTACTACTAATTTTTAGTATTTTTCAGTTATTTATCGCTTATCTCATTGTTCTTAAGACAATCTATCATTTTCTTTCATCCCCAGTTTATAATTTTCCCATTTCTTTTATTCTTTCATCATACTTTGTCCACATTTTCCGTTTATACTTTACGTCAGATAGTTGATAAACAACTATCTTCCCCCTCATAAAGTTCAGGCGCAATGAAGCGCCGCACTTTACTCTCATTCCTTTTAGATAACTATAAACAACGAAACCCGTCAGACTTGCGGCTGACGGGTTTTCGCTGTTAAAAATTCTGATTTTTCTACTGGAAACAAAATCAGAGAGTGGAGGTTTTCGACAGGCTGACGTTCAAAAACAGGAGACTGCATCACCATGCTTCGCCCACTTACTTCAAAGCTTTGAATGGATGTAACGACGGAACCAGATGTTCGTGCAAAGGCACTCCATCTGTCCCCGCCTAACATCCAGAACAAAGGCTTTTCAGACGTTCCTGCTCAAATGCATGGTTCACGCAGTCTCCTGTTTTTGAACTGATTCATCCGATCGGAAAATAGCAGCCGCAGCTTTTGTTTCCGCTAAAAACAGAATTTGAGACAAGAGGAAGTGGTCGGAAGGAGATCAACGAAGATTTCAAAATCAATACCGGAACATTAAAAATGTCACCTTCGTCAGTTGCCTTCCGACCGCTTTTTCCCATTTGAAATCCTGCATTTTTCTGCCGGGAACTGTCTGCCTGGAACGACATCTGCCGACCGGATGAAGCCGGAAAAGAAGGAAATGTATAAGCCATACAATCTGGAGCAGGAGTGTATGAAAAGCCTTCGTTCCAGATGTTAAAAAGCGACAGATGAAGTGCCTTTGCACGCACATCTGTCGCTTTTGTTACATCTGTTCGAAGCTTTGAAGGAACGGGCTCCGTATGGCGTTACATTTCCTTCTTTCCCGGCGCCTTCCGTTTAGCCGTTATCGCTCCTGCTCGAATGTTCCCGATCAGAAAAATTCAAAATTTATTTGTAATATACTACCGCTTCATAAGGTTTCATCTTCATCGCCCCTTCAGCAGTTACCTCCGTCTCCGCATAGTTTCCGAGAATCTTCTCGAATCCTTCCAGTTCCGGAGCGTTCTTCCACTCATAATCCCTGCCGTAGAAGTTTGCCGCCACGATCATCTCATGGCCTTCATAAGTTCTGCGGTAAGCGAATACGGACGGATTCTTCTGATCCAGCGGTTCGATATCGCCGTATGCGATCACATCCAGATCTTTTCTCATGGCGATCAGCTTCTGATAATAATGGAAGATGGAATCCTCATCTTTCAGCTGGTCCGCGGCATTTACTTTTGTGTGGTTTGAATTGACTGCGATCCACGGTTCGGCAGCGCTGTCCTCAGCTGTGAATCCTGCGTATCTGGATGCATCCCACTGCATCGGCGTACGTCCATTGTCACGGGAGTGAACCTGGATGATGCGCAGCGCGTCAGACGGGGACATTCCCTTATCCTGAAGGATCTGATAATTGTTCAGGCTCTCCACATCACGGAACTGTGAGATATCGGTAAAGTCCGTGTTTGTCATACCGATCTCCTCGCCCTGGTACACATACGGTGTACCTCTCAGGCAGTGTACGATCGTTCCCAGCATTTTTGCAGATTCTTTCCAGTACTTTCCTTCATCGCCAAAACGTGACACGACTCTCGGCTGATCGTGGTTGCACCAGAACACTGCGTTCCATGCGTCGTGCTCCTCCATGTTTACCTGCCAGTCGAACATGATATCTTTTAATTTCTGGAAATCAGCCGGCACAAGCACCCATTTCTCATTACCCATGAAATCCACTTTCAGGTGATGGAAGCTGAATACCATAGTCAGCTCGCCCGTATCAGCGCCTGCGTACTGGAAGCAGTTCTCCATCGTTGTACTGGACATCTCGCCCACGGTCACGATCTGCGGATCCTGTCCGAAAGAATTTGCGTTAAGTCCTTTCAGATACTGATGGATCTTCGGACCGTCCGTATAGAATTTTCTTCCGTCGCCGTCCGGATCATCCTCGAATCCCGCCTTGCTGATCAGGTTGATTACATCGAAGCGGAATCCTTTTACACCCTTTTCCATCCAGAATTTCACGATATTCTGAACTTCTCTTCTGACATTCTCATTCTCCCAGTTCAGGTCAGCCTGTGTTACATCGAAGAGGTGAAGGTAATACTCGTCAAACTTCTCCACGTATTCCCAGGCGCTTCCGCCGAATTTGCTCACCCAGTTCGTCGGCGCGCTTCCGTCCGGTTTGCCTTTCCTGAAGTAGAAGAAATCTTTGTAGTACGGATCTCCCTGCATGGCTTTCTTAAACCATTCATGGTCGGTGGAAACATGGTTGAATACCATGTCAAACATCAGTCCCATGCCGCGTTTATCGGCCTCGGCGATCAGTTCGTCCACATCCTCCATGGTTCCGTAGCGGGGGTCGATGTTATAGTAATCCGCCACATCATAACCGTTATCGTTCTGAGGAGATACGAAAAACGGAGTAAGCCAGATATAGTCAACGCCAAGTTCCTTAATATAGTCAAGTTTCTCAATTACGCCTCTTAAGTCTCCCAGTCCGTCTTTATTTGTATCACAGAAGGACTTCGGATAGATCTGATAAACCGTGCTCTTTCTGAAATCTTTATTCATAGCTTTCACTCCTCCAGCTGCTTCATATTACTTTCAAACTATTTCTGTCTGCCGGCAGAAAGTTCCCGCTGCTGCCGGCAGATACTTTTTTACTGCCAGGATATTACGGTCGTCTCTCCTGCTTTCGCGTCGATTCCCGTATGCATTGTGATTCCGGATGCGTTTCCTTCACCTGTAACGATCAGCATTGTCGTACACGGATGACCTGCCGCTTTGATCTTCTCCGGGTCAAACTCGATCAGTTTCTGGCCTTTCTTCACATGGTCGCCTTCTTTTACCAGAAGCTTAAATCCGTCGCCGTTCATATCTACCGTATCCACGCCGACATGGATCAGGAGTTCCAGACCGTTTGTAAGAGTAAGTCCGCATGCATGGCCTGTATCAGCCATTACCACTGTTACATCCGCATCCGCAGGTGCTGTTACAACCGTATTTGACGGCTCGATTGCCACACCATCTCCCATGATTTTCTGAGAGAATACTTCATCCTGTACTTCCTCAATCGGAATCACCTTACCGTCAAGGATTGATTTCAATTCTTTTACATCTTCCGCCGGTGCCGCTTTTTCTGCTGCCGCATCCGCCTGTACTGCTGAATCAGATGTGGAATCTGCTGCTGCCGGAGCTGCTGTCTCTTTTCCAAAACGATCCTCTTTGGAAAGCTTGATTCTTCCTACGATAAATGTCAGTGTAAACGGTACTACAATCGCAACTGCCATCGCAAGGAGGAAGATCAGGTAATACTGCGGTTTGATGGAAAGAATTCCCGGAAGTCCGCCGACGCCGATACTGAGCGCTTCCACTCCGAATCCTACGGAGATCATAGCCGCACAGCAGGAACCGATCATACCGCACACAAGCGGGAATACATATTTTAAGTTGACACCGAAGAGCGCCGGTTCAGTTACACCGAGGTAACATGAGATGCATGCCGGTACATTGACCTGCTGCGCGCGCTCATTCTTCTTCTGGAGAACAGACATAGCCAGTACGCTGGATCCCTGCGCGATATTTGACAGAGCAATCGTCGGCCACAGGATCGTGCTCTTTGACGGTGAAGCAAGGAGCTGTGAGTCGATTGCATTTGTCATGTGGTGCAGACCTGTCATAACGAGCGGTGCGTACAGGAGACCGAACACTGCCGCGAACAGGAATCTGACATTAGATGTAAGACCTGCGTAAACAACATTTCCGATTGCATCACCGATTGCCCAGCCAATCGGACCTACGATTGTATGCGCGATAATCACTGCCGGAACGAGGGAGCAGAACGGCACAACGATCATGCTGATCACTTCCGGGCAGATCTTCTTGAAGAACTTCTCAAGGTATACAAGAACAAAGCCTGCCATCATGGCTGCTATTACCTGTCCCTGATAACCGATCATCTCAACCTGCGCGAATCCGAAATCCCATACCGGAATCTCATCAGCAGGCGTTGAGGACACACTGAAACCATTAAGAAGCTGTGAAGATACCAGAGTCAGACCAAGGATGATACCAAGGATCTGCGTGGTTCCCATCTTCTTCGTGATGGACCAGACAATACCTACCGGCAGCAAATGGAATACCGCTTCGCCGATCAGCCACAGGAAGTTGTATGTTCCTGCCCAGAACTGGGATATATCCGCCAGACTCTGTGTTCCGTTGTTGAAGAAATTAATTTCGCCGATTACATTTCTAAAACCGAGTACAAGACCGCCGCAGATGAGGGCCGGGATCAGCGGGGCGAAAATCTCACCCAGGGTTCCCATGATCTTCTGAAGCGGGTTCTGATTCGTCTTTGCCGCTGCTTTTACAGCATCTTTGCTCACACCTTCGATTCCAGCGTATGCTGTAAATTCATTATAGAATATGGAAACATCATTTCCGATGATAACCTGATACTGACCTGCCTGTGTAAATGTGCCTTTTACACTCGGCAGATCTTCGATCTCTTTTTCATTCGCTTTCTTTGGATCAACAAGAACAAAACGCATCCTTGTCATACAGTGGGAGACAGCCTGGATATTTTCCTTTCCCCCAACGAGTTCGAGCAGACGTTTTACGTCATTATCATACTTTCCCATCGCTTTACTTCCTTTCTTTTTACTCGGTCTAAAGTGTTCCCCCTGATTCAACACCTCAACCCTTCAACTTGTTTGAACAACTTTACTATAGCACACTTGTTTAAACATGTCAATTCGCTTTTACAAAAAATTCAGATACCGGCATTTTAGACAATCCGACATAACTTTTTTTGTATAAATATCCTGAAACACTTTTTCTGGAGAATTTTATCTTGATTTCACGGCATAAGATTTCTATAATTATAGATGTTTAAACAAGACATCAAAGGAAGTGAACGGTATGCCCAAAGCAAAATACGATTACATATACAGGGATTTAAAAGAAAAGATAGAGAACGAATATTATACTTATCAGGAAATGCTTCCGTCCGAGCATACGCTCATTCAGGAATATGACTGTTCCCGCAACACCGTCCGCCGCGCGATTTCTGAGCTGACTTCCGAGGGATATGTCCAGCCAATGCACGGAAAAGGTGTGCGCAACATCTACCAGCCGGTCGAACAGACCGCATTTACTGTCGGGGGAATCGAATCTTTCAAAGAATCAGCGATCAGAAACAGGCGCAAACCTTTTACGCAGATTCTTCAGTTCGCAGAACTGACAGCAGATGAGAAGATAGAGAAAAAAACCGGATTTAAAAAAGGAAGCGAACTGTACTATATTCAGCGGCTCCGCTCACTGAACGGGAAGCCGCTGATTCTGGACCACAACTATTTTCTCAGGGAACTGACGCCGGGACTCACTCCGGAAATCGCAGCGCAGTCTGTATACGAATACCTGGAGGGAACTCTCGGGCTTACGATCTCCACC
Source organism: Candidatus Mediterraneibacter vanvlietii (assembly GCA_019113645.1). Taxonomy (GTDB): domain Bacteria; phylum Bacillota; class Clostridia; order Lachnospirales; family Lachnospiraceae; genus Mediterraneibacter; species Mediterraneibacter vanvlietii. The sequence goes on from DXGZ01000027.1 coordinate 65,546, forward strand.
AGCAAGCGCACTCTGACCGTGGAGCGCGTAACGCAGGTGGATGAAAAATATATTGACCTGAAGGATTATAACTGTATGGCGGTAATCACAAGCCAGACCTTTGATGACAATGGGATTCAGTTTGAATACACGCAGTCCCGCCACCGCCCGGATTATTTCCTGTTCCAAGACGTTGCTACAAGACGCGATCCCCGGAAGACACTGACACTTTCTCAGTCCGCGCTTCAATATCAGTGATTCCCTTTCCCGCATTCGGATGAATGCGGGAATATGCCGCGTCCGCAACAAAAAGCGTCAGCAGCACAATGCACGCTGCCTTCACCTTCTTCTCATCGATCCGCTCAAGCAGGTTGTCTATCATAGGCGCTATGACATAGACGATCGCAAGACCGCCCACGCCGAAGACGAGCAGCCCTTCCGCGCAGATTCTTCCGTTCAGGTTCAGGAAATATCCGCTGTAATCCCACCATTTCATACCGCCGGTTGCAATCTCCATCACAAGTGATGTCATGTATTCAAGAAATCCGCACACAACCACTGTCGCAAGGAATTCCAGTGCCGGGTTATGGCGCAGCCGGTTCAGGAGCGTCAGAATCAGGACAGAGCCCGATCCATAAATCGGAAGCCATGGTCCGTACAGTGCGCCCCTGTTTACAAACTCTCCATAAGCCACAAGGTGCATTCCCACCTCCCAGAGCCATCCGAAGAACGAAAGACTGAAAAATATGACGATCAAAGTCCAGATAGAGTAGTGCTGCATATAATTTAATGACTGCACCAGTTTCCGCCGGTCTTCTTCCGGGATCGGATAGAGCCGCACCGGATATGCTTCTCCCTGAACGTCATCGATCATCGCCTGTATGCGCACCAGTTCAGCCTGTTTCTTCTCGTATTTCTTATCTTCTTCCCTTCGCATGAGAAGAACACCGAAGTTTCTCGCAATGAATCCTCTCCATCCTGCGAGCGTCTCCGTCTCTCCGGCAGGCATCTCCATCACCGCTATCACATCCGCGTATTTTGCCGCGATTGTCCAGTCATCCGGCTTCTCATACAGCCAGTTATCATAGAGCAGTTCCGCTTCCGGCAGCTTCTTCTCAATCGCCTCTCTTCGCAGATGTGCATAGTACTGCGTAAATGACGCCACCTTGTAAGGATTGGTATAGAAAATGTTAAATACTCCAAGCGTCAGCACTCCGAGTATCTCCCATCCGATAAATGAAAGCTCAAACACAAAGCACTGCCACTTATGCCCCTTCATCATTTTCCTCGACAGCGTAATCGCCTGTCTCGCCGTCATATCCGGATTCTCCGCCGCAATATACGGCACCATGTAATAAGAATACCGTTTCACAAAAGCTCCCACCAGTGTCAGGGACCAGAGCAGATAATAGATATATTTGACAAACATGATCCAGGACGCTTTCATCCACTTCCGGATTCGCAGCAGAAACACAAAACGCTGAGGTGTCACTCTGTCATAGGTAAGTCCTTCCAGAAACACGCGCCGGATCACAACTGGAAATGTATTCTGAACGAGAAACCAGAACGCGAACATCAGCAGTGCGCCGAGCACGATCAGCACCAGAACTCCCGCGTTATCTGAGCCTGTAATCGAACCGATCGCCGCAGCAGCAGTCACAAGAATCGAACCTGAGCTCACCTCGTTCACCACACCGGAGAGCACTCCCCTGGTCCGTCCGAACATCGAATTTCCGTTCTCTGACCGGGCGATGGCATCCTCTTCAATCTGTTCCGCCATCTCGCGTCCGGCTTCCGTATCATCCTCTGCCATGATCCTGAGCACGTCATCCCAGCCAATACCTCCGACACTCGTCTTAACGGCTCCCTGTCCGTTCCCGCTGAAATCGCTCCTGATCTGTTCACTGACCCCCTCAGGATTCTGGGCAGATGAGAATTCCAGCGAACCGCTGAACTCTGCTGACAGAAACGCCGCGATCAGACACGCTGCCACAAATATCACATAATGTCTCTTCAGTGAACTCCTCCCCTGATGTTTCATACGTTTTCTCAGATTCATAATTCAAGCCTTGCGGATGCCGCAGTCTGCACCGGCTCCGCATCCCCCTTTCTCTTTTGTACGCATACAGTAAGTATAATTGTATGCTCCTTAAAAAACAAGAAAAAAAGCCTGCATGGCAAAATGCTGATCCGGGAAATGGTATTTGAAAATCCTTTTCTCCATATTCATATCATTCTGCCCTGCAGGCTGTTTTATTTTACTTTTTCTTTTGTTCTTCCCTACTGCTCTTCTACTGCAGTTTCTGTTTCTTCAATCCCGGCGGTTTCAGACTCTTCCGTCTCATCGTCATCTGAGAAGAGATACGGTGCCGGATCTACTGCTGCCCCATTGATCTCCAGCTGGAAATGCAGATGGTTGCCTGTGGAGTCTCCAGTCGTTCCGCTCAGACCGATCTGCTGGCCTTTCTCCACTTCATCTCCTACTTCCACATAGATCTCTTTGTGATGCATGTATTTCGTTATCATACCATCGCCATGGTCGATCACAACCCAGTTGCCTGCCGAATCGCTCCAGCCTGCAACGATAACAGTTCCTGCTGCCGCCGCATAGGTCGGTATGTTCTCAGTTCCTGTTCCAAGGTCAATGCCCTTGTGGTAAGAATTCCTGAACTCTCTCCACCCAAACTCACTTGTCACCTGCGCTCCCGGACACGGGTCTGCAAAATCGCCCAGCATCTCGCTGAATTCACCCAGTGTCATTTTGTCCAGACGGTACAGGTCATATGTTTCCATCTGCCGGATCAGACTTCTGGAATAATTAATATCCGTCGCCCATCTGCTTCCGATGCGCATTGCAAATGTATTGGCATCTGTAACGCCCTCGATCAGATCGCTGTACACCTCTGTCAGAAGTTCCGCGCGGTCCTCAATCGCCTCCGTGTACGTATGGTAAACACGGAATCCTGCGTTAATCGTATACCGCTCGCCGGAAGCCGTCTGCTCGCCGGTCGCCATATTAACCGACCCTGCCGGCCCTGTGCCTTTCACTCCAAACAGATTGTTATACTGGTAAGCCAGATAGGAAAGCCCCTGCCCCTCGTCTCCGTATGGACCATACTCGCCGAATCCTGATTCCTGTATAATCTGAGCGATCGTCACCGATGCCGGATAACCATATACATCCTGAACTTTCAGCGCCCCGATAATCATCTCCGGTGTGATGAATGCCGGGATATTCTCAAGCGGCATATCCGTGCTGTATTTAATCTTTTCCCCATCCTCAACAAACTTCTCTGACGGATTGTAGTCTCTCTCTTCATAATATGCGTCCGCGCTGTTGTCCCAGTAGAACTGAGGAACAACTGTCTCTTCCGCATCCGGTTCCACAGCCTGTGAATTCTGACCTGACTGCTCTGTCCCGCCCGGTGTAACAATCGTCACCGGTGCTGAATCGCCATTCCCCGGACCTTCAACAGCCCCGGCATTATCCGAATCGGAAACTGCGCCCGGATCTGTCGGTCCGACATCCGGCTGCTGTTCTTCGTCATCAGACGAATCCATATCCGGCTCATTTCCGGTTGAAATATCCTGGTCCTGATCTTCCTCATCCTCTGCCGGCGGTACTTCTGTATCAGATCCATCCTCTGCCGGCGGCACTTCCGTATCAGATCCGTCTCCTGCAGATGTATCATCTTCTCCTTCTTCATCTGAAGGGGTATCAGCATCGTCCCCATTATCCGGGGCTGTAGTTCCGTCATCCCCGGAAGGGAGCTCTGCATCCGGCGTATCCTCCGATGGAGTATCCTCTGCCGGCTGCTCTGCTGCCGATGAATCACTTTCCCCGGCATCCACGTCCGGCACGTCTGTCACCGGCATCTCTGCCGGCGGCGTCTCCACCGGTGTCTGAACTTGAGAGCCTGCGTCTGTTCCTGTCTGCTCTGTTCCGGATACAGGCGCTTCCTGCTGTGCTCCCGCAGCTTCCTGCGACTCCTGTACCACTGTCACTTCAGGCAGTTCCTCCTGTGCTGCCGCTGCCTGTGCCGGATCTGTCACAACATCCAGAGCGGATACCGTATGTACGCTGGATATTGCCACGCCGCCTACCAGAGCTGCTGTAACATATGCTGTATATCTTCTTCTCCTCGCATCTCTCTTTTTCATTCACAAACCCTCTTTCCCTAATTATTTCTCCGGAAAGTAATCAGTACTTTCCCCATAATCTGTTCCGATGTTACCGGACCGTATTCCCTCGAATCGAGCGAATGATCTCTGTTGTCACCTAAAACAAAATATTCATTTTCCTGCAGTCTGACCGGATAGTCAACGCTGTCCTCCCTGTCAGTCCGCCCCTGCGTGTAATTCTCCTGCAGTTCTTTTCCATTTACAAACACGCTGCCCGTGCGTGTATCAATGTAAAGCGTTTCTTCCGGAACCGCGATGATCCGTTTAATCACTTCCTGCCCGTCTTCCGTTCTCACCAGCACTACATCGCCACACTCGAATTCATCGGCAGTCCTGGAGAAAATGACGAAATCACCTTCCGCATAAGTCGGCTGCATGGAGTCACCTGCCACAACCGCAATTCCAAAGAACACATATACCAGAAGAAAGACCACCACAACCGCTGCAATAATAATCAGGACACTTCTTTTCCATCCTTTGGAAGAAGCTCTTCCTTCCTCCAGACGATTCCGGATCGCCTGCTGTACAGGTCCCTGCACCGCCGCTTCCTGTGCTCTTTCATTCTTCTGTTCCATTGTTCAGATTTTCTATCTGCGTCAGAATCTCCCTCACATCTGCGCAGAACTCTGCCCCCTCTTTCTTCAGTTCTTCTGTTTTTTTCTTATATTCCTGTTCCTTCTTCAGATATTCGTTCTGAAGCTGTTCGATCTGCTTTTCAATCTCCGCAGCCCTCGCCCGCGCTTCTTCTACGATGCCGGTCGCTTCCTCTTCCGCTTTCTTCAGCACATGCTCTCTGTACTCGTTGATCTGAGACATGCTGTCGATAATCTCTTCACTCTTCTTCTGGTATTCGTTCTGAATCTCCCGGGCATTGTCATTCATGTGTTCTTTCTCTTCGGTAAGGCTCCTGATGATCTGCTCGTATTTATTACTGATGATACTGATATGCTCCATCGCACTCTCTTCATCAATTCCTCCCAGAGCCTTTTTCCGAAATTCCATATTCTCAATATAACGGGCTATTTCCGTCATCTCCGGTATCTGTTCTAAATCCATACTCACTCCTGTAATGCTGCTGTATTCTGTCAGAAGGATCCCCTTCGCCTATAACTATATCACATTACAGTAGATTTTAACATATTTTTATGAAAATTTGACTCATTTTACATACACATTACACAATCCATTACACTTAGACGGCAAATTATATGTCTGTTCAGTGATTTGTAAACTCCTCCTGAACTTGGTTTTTGTTAGTCTGTTCCGCTTTGTGAGCTTTGCAAAGACAGCGTCCATGCAGGGCTGCGCGGCCGGCAGATTTCTCCTTTCCCTCCGGGCATACGGCAGTATCTTTCACTGCTGTCTCCGCACTTTTCTGTACCTGTGAAAGGAAGGCCCGCAGGCTGCTTCCCCTGCTGCCGGAACATCAAAGAACCGGAAAGCTATGGCTTCCGGCTCTGATCCTCGCAATATTGATTTCTCTCTCAAGACTTTATTTCTCTATGTACATTACCCTACCGATATAGCAGGCGGTATTGTTGTTGGGATTTTTTCAGGTTATGCAGCGTATTGGCTCGCCGGCCGGCTGGGACAGGCAGTCTCCTGACATTTTACAATTTCAGGAGACAAAAAGAACCCGAGAACCATCAATTTCCCGGGCTGTAAGAGGCGCAGACCGGATTTGAACCGGTGCATCAGGGTGTTGCAGACCCACGCCTTACCGCTTGGCTACTGCGCCATATTATATTTTAAACACGCAGTGCATGAATCAGCACATGCGTGTAATGACCCCGACGGGAATCGAACCCGTGTTACCGCCGTGAAAGGGCGATGTCTTAACCGCTTGACCACGGGGCCATAATACGGTCACCGCCTCCGCAGTGACCGTCCTATATGTTAGCATACAGTAAAAATAAATGCAAGCACTTTTTTCATTTTATTAATATTTTTTCATTTTCATACGCTGAGCGCCTATATATAAGGAAAACAGCGACTCAGCACTCAGACTTCATAGTCCTCTTTTGTGAACGGAATGTCAAATGTCTTCATCACTTCCTCTATCTGCTCCACATTTTTCGGACCGTAAAGAGGTGCGCAGTCAAAATCCTGCTGCCCGAAAAATCCAAGAACAACCTGTGAGACCGTTGCGCCGTATCTCTCACAGAGTTCCTTCACGCGCCCCGCCACTCTCCGGTTTCCTTCCGTATAATACGGGCTGCTCTTCACCGTATCTTCTCCTCTGGTTATATATTTATGGAAGAAACCGCTGCATACGCCCATATATGGCATCAGAAGATTTCCTGGATTTTCCTTATGATATTCCTGCATCTCTTTATCCGCATAGGCAAGTGTATCATCCTCCAGTGGATTCATGTATTTATATCCCAGGTTATACAGACTCTGATTCGCGGCAAATCCACGGTATCCATGTGCCCGGCAATACGCGTCCGCCTCCTTCATCCTGGAAGTTGACCAGTTCGAACATGCATAATAACGTATCTTTCCCTGACGTCTGAACTCCTCCATAATCTCTACCAGCTCTTCAACCGGCTGTTCCGTATTATCCCTGTGATAGAAATAAAGGTCAATATAATCTGTCCCCAGCTTTTCCAGTGAAGAGTTCAGATCAGACTGCATATCCGCTTTTGTCATGCGGCTCAGATGAAGATCCGGATTCTCCACTGTCATATCCGGATGCCCGCCTTTTGTCGCGATTACTATCTGCTGCCTCTTTCCGCTTCTTCGCAGCCAGTCTCCGATCGTCCTCTCGCTTCTCGCGCGCTCCGGCTTAACCCAGTCTGAGTACACATGTGCTGTATCGATCAGATTTCCGCCATAATATAAAAATGCGTCAAAAATCCGGTCAGCATCCGCGCCGTCCCACGCAAGCCCTGCATTCACAGCGCCCAAACCGATCGGAAACAGCTCAATATCCGTATCCTGTATCATGATTCTTTTCTCCATGTGCAATTCCTCCGTATCCCCGTCTTCTTCTGTCTCTTCGATGCCTCCGTCCGCAGCTCACTTCTTTGTCACTGCTCCTTCACTACTGCGTCGCTGCTTCGCCCGCAGACTTCCATAATCCTTCGGCATCAGTCTTTTCTTCCTTATTATATCGCACTACGCCTGCCTCTGTCCATCAGCTTGCAGAATATCACCGCCACCCCCGTGCTTACCGCCGTCGCCGCAATCCCGGCTCCGACGATTGCCGCCGGATTCGGACTCCCGTATTGACTCCGGTACGCAATCACATTGACCGGTATCAGCTGCAGTGACGAGATATTAATAATAAGAAATGTGCACATCTCATTGCTGGCAATTCCTTTTCGGCGCTCAATTCCGCTCACTTTTCCATTTCTTCTGTCATCTTCCAGTTTTCCAAGTTCTTCCATAGCCTTTAATCCTGCCGGCGTTGCCGCCCAGCCAAGCCCCAGGAAATTCGCAATAAAGTTCGCAGCTATATACGCTTCTGCCTTGTGCCCCCTCGGCAGTCCCGGAAACAGGAAACGGAGCAGCGGACGCATTCTGGCCGAAGCCATCTCGATAATTTCAGCTTTCGAAGCAATCTCCATAATCCCCATCCAGAACGCCATCACCCCGATCATGGTAATGCACAGTGTCACCGCCTCTTTCGAAGAATCCAGCGCTGCATTTGTAATGTCCTGCATTTTTCCATTGAAAGCGCCAAATACAATTCCTACCAGAATCATCCCCGCCCACAGATAATTCAGCATATAATCTCACCTCTGCTCTTCGCCTGTCATTTTCCACATATAATCCTCCACAATATCAAACGGCGCCGGACCTACTTTCAATACCGCCTCGTGGAATTCTTTCTGGGAGAAATCATCCCCCATCTCCCTGACCCAGTCTTTCTTCAGTTTCAGGAATTCTACATATCCGATATAGTATTTCAGATAATTTGCCGGAGAACCGATGATCAGGTCGTAAATCCGTTCCACCGCCTCGGCATCGGTAATTCCATATGCACTGAAAAAAGCAGCCGTATCCATCCGGCTCCAGCCATCATAATGAATACCGATATCTGCGAGTGCATAGAGCCCCAATATAATAGAACTGTTTTTCTGAAGGAGAGTCGCCTGCTCTTTTGAGAGTGGTGCAAGATAATAACTTCCCATTTCCGCATAAGTTGCCCACCCTTCCACATACCCTCCGAAATCAAGCACGCTTCGAATCGGCTCCGGATCCGTACTCTCATAATAAACCGTCTGATACAAATGTCCCGGATATCCTTCATGGGCAAGCGTTGTAAACAGCGTCAGATCATCTCCCATCTGCGCCTGGTTGATATAGATAACATTTTCTTCCGTATTGTCGATTGCCGGGATCATATAGAACGCCGGACTGAGATGTTCCTCCATCTCTTCCGGTACAAATTTAACCTCCAGCGACACTTCCGGCGCTTCCGGAAACGCATTTTTCAGCTCTTCTCTCAGATGGCTCAGGATCAGTTCCGCTGACTCCTGCTCCATGGAAGCCGCAGCCTCCTGCGCCTCATCCGCAGTGATTCCCAGCACCTCCTCCATCGCTTCCAGATCATCCGTTATCTGCCTTCTGGTCAGATCCCTCATCTCCTCAACAGACCGGTCAGATCCCGTAGCCATCTGAACCGCCAGTTCATAATATTCCTCTCCTCCGGGCAAATAAACCAGTCCCTTTTCATTTTTCCCACTCCCCTTGAGGTTTTGGATCTCAGAAATCAGTTTCTCATAAGCAGGAATCACATAATCATTTACCATAAGCGCATTATCCTGTATATAGTCACTTTTTTCTTTCTCATCGAGTTCATCCACATCTTCAATCCTGTCCGCAAAAGTAGAATAAAGATAATTGCTGTTCCCCATATCAATAAATGCCTGACATTGCTCTGCCACCTGGTCTGCGGCATAATCCGGCATAAATAATCCTGCCTCTGACTTCTCGCGTTCAAACCGGATCAAACTGTCGAAATATTCACCTGTAGTCTTAAGCAGAGCAAGATAAGTGTCCACATCTTCCCGGTCATAAAACTGATACTCGGACAGTACAACCGGCAGCTGTGTCTGTACACCGCTCACAAGCCCCAGCGGCTCCTCATAAAGCAGATAATCCGCGCACCGGTTCATCATCCTGAGCTGATAGATCAGGATGTCATATGTAAGTTTATTCTGCGTATCCAATTCATCATACGCAATCTCCAGCAGCGCCTGACGCATATTTTCCGCAGCAGCCTTCACAGCATCTGAATTACTCTCATAACTCCCAAAAGTAACATCTGATTCCAGGATGCCGTATTTCTCCGGCTCCTTCAGCGTATAGTGGAGGTTAACTGTATTGGACGCTGCCTGACTTCGGAACAGCTCTTCCGCGTATTCCTCAAATTCCGCATCAGCATCGCCCTGATCTTTCATACTGCAGCCTGCTGTAAACAGCGACTCGAAAACCACAAAAGCAGTTACAATAACACATATATATTTCTTTCTATGTTTTTTTCTTTCTCTCAATCCACTTGGCAGCATACAATCTCCAGATTACTTTTTACTGCATTTTATGAGCGCCATCAACTCTATATGCCCTGACATACATTTATAAGTCACTGCAGGCATCCATAAATCTCCCCTGTCATGCATATAAATAAATCATTACCACCCGTATACAGGAGGCACCTAATGAACATACTGGTATATATCTCAGATTACATCGTTCCTTTTCTCATTCTCAGCATAGTAATCTATGGGCTGCTGTCACGCATTAATGTTTATGACACATTTATCAAAGGAGCCAGAAGCGGGTTTCTCACTGTTATCCGTATCATGCCCACACTGATCGGTCTCATGGCAGCGGTAGGAATTCTGCGCGCATCCGGCTTTCTTGACTTTATATCCGTTCAAATCGGACGTTTTTCTGACCTCATAGGATTCCCTGGCGAGCTCGTTCCCCTCACCGTTGTAAAGATGTTCTCGTCTTCAGCGGCGACCGGACTTCTCCTGGATATTTACAAAGAATTCGGAACCGACTCCCGGCTGGGACTAATCGCATCTATTTCTTTGTGCTGCACGGAAACCATATTCTACACAATGAGCGTCTATTTTATGACCGCAGGGATAAAACGCACCCGCCATACCCTTGCCGGCGCGCTGCTTGCGACTTTTGCCGGGCTCGCCGCAAGCGTATATCTCGCAGATCATCTTCTGATTTGAGAAGCGCATCCCGCAGGATACCTTCCGCTCATAGCAAACATCGCGCAGACAGTTTGTGGCACGCAGAAGCTGTTTAGGATGCAGAAACTGTTTAGGATTGTCCTGTCCCGTCCTTTGTGCTAAAATGACAGTATCAGCTAACATAAACTGTGGCTGTTTTACAGTTATGAGAAACTAGATATGGAGGTGTCCTTATGGCAAGCGTAACATTAGAACACTTGACTAAGACTTACCCTAACGGATTTCTCTCCGTCAATGACGTCAGCCTGGAGATCGAGGACGGTGAATTCGTCATATTCCACGGTCCCAGCGGCTGCGGCAAATCAACAATCCTGCGCATGATCGGCGGTCTGGAAGATATCACATCGGGCAGCATATATCTGGGGACTGATCTTCTGAACGACATTCTCCCCCGGGACCGGCGTCTTGCAATGGCGTTCCAGAACTATACATTGTACAGGCATTTTAATGCCTATGACAACATGGCTCTTGGTCTTCGGCTTCGCGATCTTCCCAGAACCATAATCGACAGCCGTGTAAAGGAAGCTGCCGAGTTTCTGGGTATCACCAAAGTCCTTGATAAAAAAATCAAAGCCCTCTCTGATGCGGACAAGCAGCGTGTGGCTCTGGGCCGGGCGATCGTATGTCATCCGAAAGTTCTTCTTGTAGATGAAGATTTTGCGCGTCAGAATGACAGCCGGCGCCGCGAGATGCTCCACGATATTCTGGCTATTAACGCAAAGTATAAGACAACAATTTTATATGTTACAAACAATTACGAGGAAGCAATTGGCCTGAACAAGAAGATTGTTTATATGAAAGACGGAAAAATAACGGGTATCAGATAATCATCTGATACCCGTTGTCATTTATTTTAATTGTGTTTTTATCAACTTTTTTGTTTCTCAAGATAATTATATATTTCTCTTTTGGGCACCCCGCGATCTTTTGCCGTCTGTTTCATCGCTTCTTTTCTGTCCATACCGCGCGAGAGATAGTGCTCCATATGCTCTTCTATACTCATGTCCGCCCATCTTTCCTGTTCCTGGCGTACCAGTTCCTGACGGTTCAGGCCTTCGATCACGAGAACACATTCCCCCTTTGGAGCATTCTGCTCGTAGTAAGCAGCCGCTTCGGAAAGTACACTCTGGTATACGGTTTCATGCCTTTTCGTCAGTTCTCTGCACACGCTTATCCGCCGATCCCCAAGGCGTTCATACAGCAGCTTCAGTGTTTTCACCAGCCGGTGGGGCGCTTCATACAGAACAATTGTCCGGCTCTCTTTCTCCAGAGACTCCAGCACATACTCCCGTTCTTTTTTATCCGAAGGCAGAAATGCCTCAAACGCAAACCTGCGCGTGGGAAGTCCGGAAATCGTCAGCGCCGTTATGCAGGCTGCTGCTCCCGGTACAGCTGTCACCCTGATTCCCGCTTCGTGACACATTGCCGCCAGCTCTTCGCCTGGATCAGATATTCCCGGAGTCCCCGCATCGGTAATCAGCGCAATATCAGCACCTTCCAGCAGTTTTTCAACGAGCTTTCTCCCTTTTTCGTATTTATTGTACTCGTGGTAACTCGTCATCGGAGTATGAATTTCAAAATGATTCAGCAGCTTTATGCTGTTTCGGGTATCCTCAGCCGCGATCAGATCCACTTCTTTCAGTGTGCGGACCGCCCGATACGTCATATCCTCAAGATTTCCTATCGGTGTAGCGCACAGATATAATGTTCCTGGCATTTTCCTCCTCCATGCTATCCCGGTATCTTCTAATCCTTTCCGCCGGTTTTCCTTCCTTCATAAATGACAATCGGCGGTTCCACAGTCACTCTGGATCGGGCGTCCCGTACGCCCTCAATCAGCACCAGCACCGGTTCTTTGTCAATATAAGGGTGAATAAACTGTATCCGTTTGGGCTCGATTTTATAATAATTCATCTTGATCATAATCTCTGTGAGACGAAACGGACGATGAACCATGTAAAATCTCCCTTTATCCTGCAAAAGTTTCATACTTTCCCGCAGAATATCATCCAGGGAACAAAGCACCTCATGACGCGCAATCGCTTTCGAGCTGTCGGGATTTCTCAGCCCGTGTTCTGCCAGCATATATGGCGGGTTCGTTGTGATTACATCAAAAAAGGCCGGCTTAAACAGCTCCGCCGCCTCTTTAATATCCCCTGTCACGATCTCCACTTTATCTTCCAGTCCATTATAGGCAACGCTTCGGCGCGCCATATCAGCAGTCTTATCCTGAATTTCCAGACCTGTAAAATGCTTTCCTTCTGTCTTTGCACTCAGAAGTATCGGAATAATTCCATTCCCGGTTCCGAGATCAAGTACCGACTCTCCCGGCTTTACCCGTGCAAAATCTGACAGAAACACCGCATCCACACCGAAACAGAATCCTTCCGGATTCTGAATCAGTTCCAACCCCTGGATCTGCAGGTCATCGACCCGTTCGCCCGGATAAACAAGGGTCATTTTCCTCTCATTTGTCATCTAACTTAGAAGCTCCTTCTGATTTTTCCAGCGCCGCCAGCTTTTTCATCTCTTCTTTGGAAACTTTCTTTTTCTTCCTGCGAGGTTTGAACTTCAGCTGATCCGCCTGGTACTCCCGGATTTCCTTTTCATCATTTTCCAGATTGACAATTGCTTTCACCTGCTTACGCAGTACGCTTAATGAGTGAACCACTCCTGTAAGGCCATCCTCTGTAGTAACTGTGTCTCCCACAGACGGCAGCTGGCTGTTCAGCTGCTCATACGTCTCTTCCTCATTCGTAAGACAGCACATAAGCCGTCCGCATACGCCTGAGATTTTTGTCGGATTCAGAGACAGGTTCTGCTCCTTTGCCATTTTAATAGAAACAGCTGAAAATTCTGTCAGATAAGTACTGCAGCAGAGAGGACGTCCGCAGATGCCGATACCGCCTTTGATCTTCGTTTCGTCCCTGACACCGATCTGTCTCAGTTCGATTCTTGTGCGGAACACTGCGGCGAGATCCTTAACCAGTTCCCTGAAATCGATCCTTCCGTCTGCAGTAAAGTAAAAGAGGATTTTATTTCCGTCGAATGTGTACTCAACGTCAACCAGCTTCATTTCCAGTCCATGCTTCCGGATTTTCTCCTGACAGATCTTAAAAGCGTCTTTTTCTTTCTGTTTATTCTTTTCAACTACTTTTCTGTCCTGATCCGTCGCAAGCCGTATCACTGATTTCAGCGGCTGAACCACATCTTCATCTTTTACTTCCTTTGGGCCGCTGACCACGCGTCCGTACTCTATCCCCCGCGCAGTCTCCACAATCACGTGGCTGCCCTGTTTTATCTCAAACTTCCCCGGTGCAAAGAAATAAATCTTCCCTGCCGTGCGGAATCTAACTCCGATCACTTTTGTCATTTTGTCAATTCTCCTTAATCGTCAATAAAAGCAGCTCCATCGTCAGTTCAAAATTGACATTCGCTTTCATTCTTGCTTTTGCTTTTTCAATTGCATCGAGAATATTCTCGATTCCCTCATAAGAGCTTTTGCTTGCTCTCTCCTTAATGTATCTGAGCTGATCTGAAAATACCACTCTGTCAACGCTTTTCGTCGCCTTATAAATAAGCACGTCCCGATACCAGATTGCGATAATATCAAGATAGTCATTAATCTCGAGCTTGTATGTCATGCATCGCTTCACCGCCTCCATCAGCTCAGGCACCGTCATATCGTCAATATTGCGCAGCAGATGGACCGCTTCTTCTTTAATTTCATTAAAATATTCGGAATTAGCCAGCATAATGGCTTTCCCCATATTGCCCTGGGCAAACGCCACACATACATCCGCTTTATAGTCCGGAATCTCCAGCTGCTCCATCAGGTACTTCTTCACAAGCTGATCCTTGATATTGCGCAGTTTCATCATAACGCACCTGGACCGTATCGTCGGAAGCAGCGTCTCAGCGTTCTCTGTCAGAAGCATAATAACAGCATATTCCGGCGGCTCCTCGATCGTCTTAAGAAGCGCGTTCTGCGCCTGGACACTCATCAGATCCGCATCCGCTATGATATAGATTTTGTAGCGGCTGCTGTAAGGACGGATAACGATATCATCATTGACCTGCACTCTGATATCATCAACACTGATTGTGCTGGGCTTCTCATGTGTCACTCTTATAATATCCGGCTGATTGCCGCTCATGGCCTGTCTGCACGACTGACACTTTCCGCAGGCTTCGCCGTCCTCCTCACGATTCTGGCACTGAAGGCTCATTGCAAACAGATTCGCGAGCAGTTTCTTTCCCGAGCCTCTCTCTCCGTTCAAAATATATGCATGGGAAACCGCATCAGCCGAAACCGCATTCTGAATATATTTGATTATGTTTTTGTGACCAACCACATCTTTAAAACCACTCATTCATATCACCTGCCTGTATAATCCCTTTCGCGTCCAGATAAATAACTGTCTGCGATAAAATATAGGTATAGTTATATTGTACTACATCTTATCCGCAAAAGGATGAACTTTTTTAAGTATATCACACTTTCATATATCTTTCTATCTCTGCCAGACACATTTCCAGATCATCATTTTCAAATCTGTCCACGATCCCCGCCTGCCTGAGATTCTCCTCAGAGAAATCCTTTTCATCCGCAAGAAACCGTCTGCACATTTCCGAATATTTCGGATTCTCCTGACAGCGTTCTCGCTTCAGTGCGCGCTCCAGACGAACCCCGTCCTCCACTTCAATATACACCGGAATGATCCGCTCCTCACCGAAATACTTCTTCAATGCACTGTAAGATTCCAGCGTGCCTATCATCAGGTAATCATAAGACTCTGTGTTAATCTGTCCGTCATCCACGGTAAAATAATTCCAGACTCCGCACTGTGTGTTATAAGAACGAAGCTCTATGATTTTTCCGCTGTCCTTCAGCCTGTCCATTTCATCTTCTGTCACGAAGAAATACTCCTCACCATCGCGTTCCCCTTCCCGGATCGGACGGGTTGTATACGGCACAACAGCCCGGTATTCAGGATGCCTCTCTCTCAGACATTTATAGATTGTATCCTTGCCCGAAGAGCTCTTGCCCATCACATAATATATTTTACCCATTATATAAGCACCTCAATCTTTCCCTCGTTTTTTACTCCTTCTATCCGAAGCCCCGCTTTCCTGTATCTGTCCAGCATCTCTACTGTTCCGGCCAGTATCCGCTCCCCGGGTACTGCAGCAGGAATCCCCGGCGGATATACATAGGCAAATTCAAGTGCGATCCTTCCTTCACATTCCTCAAACGGAACCGCTTCACTGCCGCGCTCTGCCTTTCTTTTTTCCGCTTCAAACGGAGAACAGACTACTTGATTCCCTTCAATACCGCTAAACAGCTCTGCGCCTTCACATTTTGCAGGTTTTCTTTCTCCACTTCCATATTTTGCAAGTTTTCCGTCAATTTCAAAAAGAGCCTTTACCAGCCGATCCATTCCTTCATCCGTATCAGCCAGAGAAGTCATTGCAATAGCATAAGATTCAGCTGCCATCTCCATCTGGAGTAAATATTTTTGATTCAATATATCATATAATTCTTTCCCTGTAAATTTATTTGTTTCTGCATTTGTTTTTTTCAATCTATCCGGAACGGTTATGACAACTTTTGCCCTGTCATAGTGTTCCGTCTCCGCCAAATGCAGATTCTCAAGATTCGAAAGCTCTTTTCTCATTTTATCCAACCGCTTTACATAACTCTGGAAAAGCACTTCCTTCTTCTCTGAAAGCAGGCGAACACACTCGTCAATCGATGCCATCAGTACATATGATGGACTGCTCGACTGCAGCATATGCAGATATTTTCGCACGCGTTCCCTGTCTACAATATCTCCATTTATATGAAGCACTGCTGTCTGAGTCAATGCAGGTAATGTTTTATGCAGACTCTGTATAACAATATCTGCCCCCAGCATATTTCCATTCTCCGGAAAATACGGATGAAAACCAAAATGCGCTCCATGTGCCTCGTCCAGGATAAGTGGAATATTTCTCCGGTGAACCAGGTCAGCGATTCTGCGTATATCAGAAACTACTCCATCATAGGTGGGAGAGGTGATAATAACTGCCTTTATATCCGGGTTGAGATCCAGAGCCTGTTCTACTTCATAAGTCCGTATTTCGCCGTTAAAGCCCATTTCCGCAATATATTCAGGATAAACATAGACCGGAGTCAATCCGTTCAAATAAACGCCATTATAGACGGATTTATGACAGTTGCGTGCAATCAGAATCCTGTTGCCTCTTTCCGTACAGCCCAGCACAGCGCTCAGGATTCCCACTGTACTTCCATTGACAAGGAAATGACTCTCCTCAGCACAAAAAACCTCCGCCGCTCTTTTCTGAGCTTCCTGCAGGATCCCACGTGCATGATGAAGATCATCGAATCCTTCTATCTCCGTAATATCTATATTAAATGGAAACTCTCCCTCAAGCACCTCTCTGTTCCTCTTATGGCCCGGCATATGAAATCCGTAATAATCCGAATTCGAATAATTAGTCAGTTTGTCATAAAGATATTCCACTCAGAATCACTCCGTTTTCTTTTAATTTATTCTAACATATTTAATAAAACTTAACGTCTTTTTTATAAAACCAACACATACTCCTCACAATCAGAGGGTATATTAAACTCATACAAAGCAGAGATGCTTTTTTATATACATTTCCTCTTTTTCAGCCGGTTTCATTCCGGCTTTTTATTTTTCCTGCAAATCCTTTTATATAAGAAAAAAGATCCAGAACAAAAATCCGGATCTTTTAAAATTATGAGCGTGCGGGGATTCGAACCCCGGACAACTTGATTAAAAGTCAAGTGCTCTACCACCTGAGCTACACGCCCTTATTAAATTATACTCTCCGTAATTCACTAAACTATTACAGAGAAAAATGCCCAGAACCGGAATCGAACCAGTGAC
>DXGZ01000134.1 GCA_019113645.1 Candidatus Mediterraneibacter vanvlietii
TAATAAAATGTGGGGAGTGGTAACGCCGGAAGAGGCAAAAGTAAAAATAGATGAACAAAGAGCTGAGATTACAGGTGAGCCGCAAAATCTTGAAGAACAGGCTGTCTCTTTAGTTGGACGAGACATTTTTGAAAAATTAGTAAAAGGTTATACAGAAAAACAGTGGGGACGTGAATGTAAAGACCTTCCCGCATTTATTATTAAGCGTTTGCCTGTACGATTTACCTTTGATAATAATTACTTCAATGCACTGTATCAGGGAATTCCTATTGGGGGATATACTAAATTAATTAGTAATCTTTTGGAGGGAATAGAGGTACAATTAAATACTGATTATTTAGAAAATAAGGGTGAATTAGATGCTTTGGCAGACAAGGTGATATATACAGGTCCTATAGATGCCTATTTTGGATATAAACTTGGATATCTTGAATATCGTTCTGTTCGTTTTGATACTGAAATATTAGACATGCCAAACTTCCAGGGAAATGCAGCGGTTAACTATACTGACAGAGAAACACCCTGGACACGAATTATTGAACATAAGTGGTTTGAATTTGGTAAGGATGCCGAAGGAAATGATTTGCCGAAAACTGTTATTAGCCGAGAATACAGCTCAGAATGGAAGCCAGGTGATGAGCCATATTACCCGGTTAATGATGAAAAGAATGGAAAGCTTTATGCTAAATATAAAGCGTTAGCAGACGCAGAAAGTAAGGTCATTTTTGGCGGTCGACTTGGCGAGTACAAATATTATGATATGGATCAGGTAATTGCAGCGGCGCTTAATATGGCGGAGAAGGAATTAAAATAACAAATACTAAGATCAAGGAGTAACATCAATGCAAACCACGTTATTAATCATGGCAGCCGGGATCGGTTCCCGTTTCGGCGGCGGTATCAAACAGTTGGAACCAGTAGGAATGAATGGCGAAATCATCATGGATTATTCCATCCATGACGCGATTGAAGCCGGATTTAATAAGATTGTTTTTATTATCCGCAGGGATATTGAGAAAGATTTCAAGGAAGTAATCGGAGATCGGATTGAGAAGATCTGCAGCAAGTTAGGCGTGGAGATCGGATATGCGTTCCAGAGTCTTGACGATGTACCGGAAGGCGCTGCAGTGCCGGAAGACCGGACGAAGCCCTGGGGAACCGGACAGGCTGTCCTTGCGGCGAAGGATCTGCTCCATGAGCCCTTCATCGTGATCAATGCGGATGACTATTATGGAAAAGAGGCATTTGCGAAAATCCACGATTTCCTTTTGCAGTATGATCCGGTAAAGCCTTTTGATTTCTGCATGGCGGGATTTATTCTGAAGAACACCTTAAGTGAGAACGGCGGAGTTACCCGAGGTATCTGTCAGGTTGATGAGAACGGCTTCCTTACAGATGTCGAGGAGACGAGTGATATCGTGAAGACGGAGACCGGTGCGGCGGTGAATGGCACTGCGGTGGATCCGGAGTCCTATGTTTCCATGAATATGTGGGGGCTGACGCCGGAGTTTATTCCGGTGCTGGAGAAGGGATTTGTTGAATTCTTTGAGAAGACCCAGCCGTCCAACCCGCTGAAGGCCGAGTATCTGCTTCCTATCTATATAGGAGAGCTGCTCCGTGAGAACAAAGTCTCTGTTAAAGTTCTGGAGACAGCGGACAAGTGGTTTGGCGTCACTTATAAGGAAGATAAGGAGAGCGTTGTGAACAGCTTCCGGAAACTTCTGGATGAAGGAGTTTATTCAGAAGAGTTATTCAGTGATTTGGAAGACTGTTGATTATAAAAATTATATTTGGTATATTATAAATGGTACATAGAGTAAAGGTGAAGAGTATATTATAGTTAACAGATTATGATTTCACAGTTCAGAGAGGAGGCGGTGGTTTGATAAAAGTGATAAATGCAGCGAAGTATTTTGTTTATTTGTCATACGGTGAGAAATCACGTTCATTAACTCCACTGAAATTGCAGAAGCTATTGTATCTGGCACAGGGCTGGAGCTATGTCTGGGATGATAAGCCGCTTTTTATGAACGATTTTGAAGCGTGGCAGTATGGTCCGGTTTGTGTGGAAGCTTACAATTATTTTAAAGGGTATCACGGGGATGAGATACCGGAAAGTGAAGGCATTTCCTCGCTGAGCAGCGTGGAATCAGAAGAAACAATAAAAGCAGTATGGGACGATTTCTCAGATTATACAGCATATGAGCTGGTCGAACTGACACACAGGCAGGATCCGTGGATAGATGCCTATAAGCAGCATACAACGATAACAAAGCAGGATATCAAGCATTATTTTCAGTCAACTTTTTAGTTGGCTGAATTGTATATTAAGGAGTTGGTATGGGATTCTTGTTGAAAAAAATAATTATAGAAAATTTTAAATCGTATACGGTAAACCATGAGTACCGTGCTAGTTTTATCTATCCATGAGATAATATCTCCAGAAAACTACAAGTTTTTTAAAGGAGTTGTCCCTATGGATAAGATCACACATCAGGTTCGTGCGGAGCACTGGACCAAAATCATGAATGAATGCATAAACAGCGGAATGTCTAAAACTGCCTGGTGCAGAGCAAATGGGATTTCAGTGAAGCAGTTCTTCTACTGGCAGAGGATCCTGCGCAGGGAAGCTTTCGAGAATTCCCGGAATTCATCATTACCGGCAACTGTCGGACCGCATCAGGAGCTGGCGCCAGCGACTCAAAGGACGGTCTCTTTTACTGAGATCAAGCTTCCATCTTCTTCTCAGAACACAGCTCCGGTTTTTCATCCGGATCTCGTGATCCGGAAAGGCAGTCTCATTCTGGAGATTTCGAATTCTGCATCGGATGAGCTTCTCTCCCGGATTGGAGGGCTCCTGGGTGCTGAATAATGCAACCGGATTCCGAAAGATTTATATTGCTGCAGGATACACAGATTTACGCCGTGGGATTGATGGTCTGGCATCTATTATTAAATTCAACTTCCAGTTAGATCCCTATGAAAAGGACATCCTTTTTCTCTTCTGCGGCAGGCGCAGTGACCGCATCAAGGGGCTTGTATGGGAAGGCGATGGATTCCTTCTCCTTTACAAAAGGCTGGAGCTTGGCGGTTTCAGCTGGCCTCGTACAAAAGAAGAGGCACTGGAGATCACGCCGGAACAATATCAGGCGTTGATGAAGGGGCTGGAGATCATCTCCAGACATCCGATCCAGGAAGTGTATCCTCAGGATCTCCTGTAAAGCATTGTGCAAAACGGAGAAAATCAAAAATCTTTTCGCATTCGCCGTCCAGGACAGATTGGAAGTTATCCACAGCAGAGCCTTATTGCATTCATTCAATCATGGAGTACTTACCGGCAGCAAGCTGCCGTGTGGATAAGTACTCTGAAAAACTGAAAAAACTAGTAGTTTTTTCGGCTTTTCAGAGTGTTTATCCTATGGTGAGAATGACGAACGATCTTTTTGTGTAGTTCGCTTTTTCTTTTGTTTTGCGGTACAATAGTTCCAGCAAAACAAAGGAGCACCGGACATGTCAAAGTCAAAGATCTACTCACCAGAAGAACTGAACAGCTTCAGCAAAGAGACACTCGTAGCAGTGATCCTGTCCATGCAGGATCAGCTGAGCCAGCTGAACGCAAACATGGAGCGTTTGATCGAGCAGATCGCTGACGCCAGCAATAAACGCTATGGGCGTTCTTCTGAAAAACTGGATGTCATAGCAGGCCAGTTAGAACTGGAACTCATCTTTAACGAAGCCGAAGCCCTGACGGAAACACTCTATGTCGTTGAGCCGGCTGAAGAGGATGTGATCCAGGTCAGCCGCCGGAAAAGGAAAGGGAAACGTGAGGAAGATTTAAAGGATCTTCCAATTGAAGTGATCCCTCATACTCTTTCGGATGAAAAACTGCAGGAACTCTTCGGTCCGGATGGCTGGAAGAGGCTTCCGGATGAAGTTTATAAAAGAGTCCGTGTTCAGCCGGCTGTGTACACAGTCGAAGAGCATCATGTAGCTGTCTATGCCGGCAAGGACAATCAGACGATCGTTAAGGCAGACCGTCCGAGAGATCTGCTGCGGAACAGCATCCTGACTCCTTCTCTGGCGGCAAGTATCATGAATGCCAAGTATGTAAACGGGCTTCCTCTGTACCGGATCAGTCAGGAATTCCTGCGGAACGACATCCACATTTCCAAGCAGGTGATGGCGAACTGGATGATCCAGTGTGCGGACCGGTATCTGGGAATCCTTTATGATTATCTCCATAAAGAACTGTACCGTTTCCATGTGTTGCAGGCCGACGAAACTCCGGTCATGGTATCGAAGGATGGGCGTTCCGCAAACAGCAAGAGTTATATGTGGATCTACCGCACTGGGAAGATCTACAAAGATACGCCCATCGTCCTGTATGAATATCAGCGGACCCGAAAAGCAGACCACCCGCGAGAATTCCTGAAGGGCTTTACAGGTGTAGTTGTCTGTGACGGCTATTCCGCTTACAGGAAGCTGGATCGGGAGAATCCGGATATCATTTTTGCAGGGTGCTGGACGCATGCAAGAAGGTATTTCTCGGATGCATTAAAAGCACTTCCGAAAGCGGCGCAAAAAACCGCAAAGGATACCGTGGCATACGAGGCACTGAAGCGGATCGGAGCCATCTATCATCTGGACAATCAACTATCAGATCTGGAACCGGATGATCGAAAAAAACAGCGGCAGATCACAGTCAAACCTCTGGTAGAGGCTTTCTTTGCGTGGGTAAAAGAAGTCGGGGCCTCCAATCGTCTTCCCAAAGGGAAAACACTGGAAGGGATCAACTACTGTATCAATCAGGAAGAGGCACTGAAAGTATTCCTGAATGATGGGGAAGTTCCACTTGACAACAACGTAACAGAAGGAGCGCTCCGCAGCTTCTGTCTGCATAAACATGCGTGGAAGCTGATCGACAGTATCGATGGTGCGAAATCCAGCGCGATCATCTACAGCATAACGGAAACAGCAAAGGCGAATAACCTGAATCCATTCCGTTATCTGGACCATGTACTGACAGTTCTGAAAGACCATCAGGATGATACGGATTACAGCTTTATTGAGAAACTGCTTCCATGGTCAGGTCAGTTACCTGAGATCTGCCGGAGCAAGTCAAAAACAACCAATGTGTAAACCCGGCCGCCGGAAACGGCGGTCAAAAAATGAACCAGTACTCATGGTTTACCGTGTACGTAGACTGCAGGATTCGAAATTAAAAGAACAGGTATTAATTATTAATGCAAATTTCCAGCATGCGTTGGCAAACTGGATGTGGCCGGTTGATGTGAACGACTGCTTTGACAGGGCAACATTTACATCCGGACAAGCCGGGATTGATGATGATCCGGTTTATTATGAACTGCTGAGTATTCTGATGAAATCATGTTATACGCCTGATTTTCTCTTTGATAACAAGATTTTGACTGGGGATAAAAGGTGCGGTCTTCCGATAGGTGCGGAGCTGGCTTTCAATTGTACTTGTGAAATCAAGGAATTCCAGAGTTTATATATCTTTGCCGGTATTGATGACTTCATTTCAACAAAAGACCAGGCGTTTTTTTACTTACAGGATGCGGCAATCAATAAAAAGTTCAGTTTCATGACAGAGCCCGAAGTGGTAAAAGGGGATCACCATAACCATATTCAATCAAAATATTTTGACAAGTTCTCTGAATTAACCAGAAATAACAAACGGGTATTAAATCTGTTGAGATACTTTGGCTTGAAAAGAATTATTTTTGAGGAATTTCGTTATGAACCGGGGAAAACGGTGGGAAGTATTACTGTAAATCAAGTGGAAAAGGTTGATACGCAGGATATTCTGCATGCATATTTTTTTGCAGAAACAAGATTTAAATATAATGTAAGTCTCTATTTCCCTGTCGGTATCGGAGCTGATTTGGCTACATATTTAGATGGCGACTTTAGCTACAGAAATGTTGAAAATTTAAAATCACTGCTGGGATTGACAAAGTGAAATTAGTATGCAGAAGGAAAGTGTTATATATGGATGAAAAAAGAATGGACAGACAGAAGTGATAGCATGATTGTTGTATAGTTGTTATCCGGTAAAATAAATGGCTGATTCGGATATGGATTTTGGCATTTGTGAGTGGTAAGATAGATTTGTGTTAGACTTGAAAATTATTGCAGCATTCTATAATAAACATGAGGCGAGGGTTATTAATATGAAAACTACACTATTAATCATGGCTGCCGGCATTGGTTCCCGTTTCGGCGGCGGTATCAAACAATTAGAACCAGTAGGAATGAATGGTGAGATCATCATGGATTATTCCATCCACGATGCGATCGAAGCCGGATTTAACAAGATTGTTTTCATTATCCGCAGGGACATTGAGCAGGATTTCAAGGAAGTGATCGGAAACCGGATCGAGAAGATCTGTGGAGAGCTTGGAGTGGAGATCGGATACGCATTTCAGAGTCTCGATGATGTGCCGGAAGGCGTTGCGGTTCCGGAAGACCGGACAAAACCCTGGGGAACCGGACAGGCTGTTCTTGCAGCGAAAGATTTGCTCCGCGAGCCGTTTGTTGTGATTAATGCAGATGACTATTATGGAAAAGAAGCTTTTGTGAAGATCCATGATTTCCTTCTTCAGTATGATCCGGAGAAGCCGTTTGATTTCTGTATGGCTGGATTTATTCTGAAGAATACACTCAGTGAAAACGGTGGTGTTACCAGAGGTATCTGTCAGGTGGACGAGAATGGTTTCCTCACGGATGTGGTGGAGACAAGTGACATCGTAAAGACAGAAACCGGCGCATCGGTAAATGGAACTGCGGTTGATCCGAAATCCTATGTTTCCATGAACATGTGGGGACTGACTCCTGAGTTTATTCCGGTTCTGGAACAGGGATTTGTCGAGTTCTTTGAGAACACACAGCCGTCGAATCCTCTGAAGGCAGAGTATCTTCTTCCGATTTTTATAGGAGAGCTTCTTCGTGAGGACAAGGTGTCTGTCAAGGTTCTGGAAACTGCTGATAAATGGTTTGGTGTTACCTACAAAGAAGATAAAGAAAGTGTTGTAAACAGTTTCAGAAAACTTTTTGATGAAGGAGTTTACAGAGAAGAGCTGTTCAGCGATTTGAAAGGAGCATTGTCATGAAATTTTTCGTCACAGGCGTCAACGGCCAGCTTGGTCACGACGTGATGAATGAACTGAACAAACGTGGTCATGAGGGAATCGGCTCAGATATTCAGGAAGCATATTCCGGTATGGATGACGGAACAGCCGTTACGCAGATGCCCTACGTATCTCTTGATATCACAGATCAGGCAGCGGTTGACCGCGTGATTACAGAGATCAATCCGGATGTTGTTGTCCACTGTGCTGCATGGACTGCTGTGGATATGGCGGAGGATGATGACAAAGTGGAGAAAGTACGCGCGGTAAATGCAGGCGGTACGAAGAACATTGCAGAAGTCTGCAGGAAGCTGGACTGCAAGATGATCTACCTGAGCACGGATTACGTCTTTAACGGACAGGGCACAGAGCCCTGGCAGCCGGACTGCAAGGACTACCAGCCGCTGAATGTTTACGGTCAGACGAAACTGGAAGGAGAACTTGCTGTTTCAGAGACTCTTGAGAAATACTTTATCGTTCGTATTGCCTGGGTATTTGGCGTAAATGGAAAGAACTTCATCAAGACCATGCTGAACGTGGGCAAGAATCATGATACCGTCCGTGTTGTAAATGATCAGATCGGTACGCCGACATATACCTATGACCTGGCGCGGCTTCTGGTTGATATGGCGGAGAGTGACAGATACGGTTACTACCATGCGACAAACGAAGGCGGATATATCAGCTGGTATGATTTCACCTGTGAGATTTACCGTCAGGCAGGGTACAGCACCAAGGTTATTCCGGTGACAACGGAAGAGTACGGGTTATCGAAGGCAGCCCGTCCGTTTAACAGCCGTCTGGACAAGAAGAAACTTGTTGAGAATGGTTTCACACCGCTTCCTGCATGGCAGGATGCGCTGAGCCGTTATCTTCAGATCATTGAGTATTAAGAAGAACAGGAGAGAAGGAAAATGGGACAGATTAAAGTAACGAAATGCCCGATCGAGGGACTTTACATCATTGAGCCGACAGTACATGGCGACAGCCGCGGATATTTTATGGAGACATATAATCAGAATGATATGCATGAGGCAGGACTGGACATGGTTTTCGTACAGGACAACCAGAGCATGTCCAAGAAAGGCGTTCTCCGCGGACTGCATTTCCAGAAAGAGTATCCGCAGGGCAAACTGGTGCGCGTGATCAAGGGCCGTGTATTTGACGTGGCGGTAGATCTTCGCTCCGGAAGTGAGACATACGGAAAATGGTACGGCGTAGAGCTGACAGAGGAGAATAAGAAGCAGTTCTATATTTCCGAAGGATTTGCTCACGGCTTCCTCGTACTCAGTGATGAGGCAGAGTTCTGCTATAAGGTGACAGATTTCTACCACCCGGGCGATGAGGGCGGACTGGCATGGAATGATCCGGAGATCGGCGTAGAGTGGCCGGAAGTGTGCGGCGAGTACCAGGGAACTGCTTCCGCGGAAGGATATAAGATGCAGGATGGTACAGAACTGACCCTGTCCGATAAAGATCAGAAATGGGCCGGGCTCAAAGATACGTTTAAGTTTGAGAAATAAAAAGCATGGTCTTTTGTCAGGGAGACAGAGATAGTTTTGAGGGAACACGGGCAGTGTTCCCTTTCTTTAGAATGGAAAGTGTATACAATGTACAATGCAAAGCGCGGTGTCTGCTGCGATACTGGAATGCGGGGGGACAAAAATATCAATAGTTTTTGGAACGCTTTCCAAAAACTATTGATATTTTTGCTTTTTTTGGATACACTAACCTTAATAACCGAGAAGGGTGGTATGATCATGGTGATTCAACGGAAAGAATATCTGGATAAGCTGATTGCTTTTAAAGATAAGCAGCTCATTAAGGTTGTTACTGGCATCCGCAGGTGTGGGAAATCCACATTATTGGAAATATATCAGAATTGGCTGCTGGAACAAGGGGTTGAAAAGGAACAGATTATTTCGATAAACTTTGAGGATATTGATTTTGAAGAACTGACAGATTACCGGAAGCTGTATTCTTACTTAAAAGAACGACTGGTCCCGGGAAAAGTGACGTATATTTTCCTGGACGAGATTCAGCATGTTGAAGATTTCCCTAAAGTGGTAGACAGCCTGTATATTAAGAAAAATGTAGATATTTATATGACTGGTTCTAATGCGTATATGCTTTCCAGTGAGATTGCAACTCTGATTTCCGGACGGTATGTTCAGATTGAAATGCTCCCGTTGTCCTTTAAAGAATACATGGAGAGTACGGGCAGTATGACAGACAGGGGCGTGAAGTATACAGAATATCTGGAAAACAGCTCGTTTCCCTATACCCTTGAACTAAAAGAGCAGCCGGATGAAATCCGGGATTACCTGGAAGGACTGTACAATACGATTGTTGTCAAGGATATTGTAAGTCGAAAGAAAATTACGGATACCATGATGCTGAAAAGCATTCTGCGGTTTGTGTTTGATAACATTGGAAATCCGCTTTCCTCTAAGAAGATAGCAGACACAATGACTTCTTACGGGCGGAAGATCGACACAAAAACAGTTGAGAAATATCTGGAGGCTTTGTCGGAAAGTTATATTATATACCAGGCAAAGCGATATAACATCAAAGGGAAGCAGTATTTGAAAACCCTGGGAAAGTATTATGTGGTGGATATCGGACTCCGCTACATGCTGCTGGGATCAAGGCAGATGGATGCAGGGCATATCCTGGAGAATGTGGTATATCTGGAATTGCTCCGCAGGGGATATGATGTATATGTGGGGAAAATCGATTCTTTTGAAGTTGATTTTGTCGCGCAGAACAGCAAAGGAACCTGGTATTATCAGGTCGCTCTTTCCGTGCGGGATGAAAAGACGCTGGAGCGGGAACTGAGACCGCTTATGGCGATTCGGGATCATTATCCCAAAATGATCCTGACGCTTGATGATGATCCAGAAGCACAATATGAGGGGATACGGCGGGTCAATGCCAGGGACTGGCTTCTTGGGTTGACTGATAACTAGAAAAGATACGAATTTCCTGAAATCGGTGGGACGTTTATTTTGGGTGGAGTAAAAGTGCATTTTTATGGAATCTGTTGGAGTTATCTTATACGATGGAATGCGAGCCGGAAGAATGGGAAGGCATTCAACTTGAACGGTACATTTCCCATGAGAAAAATCCGGAATTAAAGGAAGCCTTAAAGGATTTGAACGAATTTTTACCACGGGATGGCATTCTGCGGGAAGGAATGTATGGTAGTGATAGCGTAGTATTTCTGCATACATTATTATCAGGGGAATTTGAAGGAGTTTCTGGAGAAAAACCGTGCGGAGGTAAAGAAAGTGAGTATATACGAGTACGATGAAGAGAAGCATATGAGGCAGGAGAGAGAAGCTGCGTGGGAGGATGGTAAAAAGGAAGGTATAGAAGAAGGGAAAAAAGAAGGTATAAAAGAGGGGATGGAGCAAGGCATAGTTCGTGGTGAAAAACAACTTCTCTTTAGCCAGATAAAAAGGAAACAGGCGAAAGGAAAAACAGTTTCTCAGATCGCAGATGAGCTGGAAGAGACTGAAGAGCGAATCGCTGAATTAATCGAAGAGATGAATATAAATAGTTAGCCAGAAAATATATCACAAAATTTTTAAATAAATTTTTTGATATATTTTCTGGCATATCTTGATCTGTTCCATGCGGCGTCAGCC
>DXGZ01000135.1 GCA_019113645.1 Candidatus Mediterraneibacter vanvlietii
CCAGGCTGCGGACTCTGTCAAAAGATTCCAGTTCGCTTCTCAACAAAACATAAACCATTTCTGAGAGGTCTTCTCTTTTGTCATATCTTCTGAATGCTTCTCTGTACTTTCCAGTCGGCTGAATTGAGATAGGCAGTAACCCGTTATTGATCAGTTGCTGATTAATGATCATCCTCCCTGTTCTTCCATTCCCATCTGAAAAAGGATGGATCCGTTCAAAACGTACATGATTGGCTGCAATTTTTTCAAAAATTTCTTGCACTGTCACCGCTTCTATATCTGCTCCCCTGATCCAGTTTCTCATAAGCTCCGGAACATCCTGCGGCTCTGGTGGATAGTATACAGCTTCCGACAGATTTCCAACATAAACTGTGGTATCTCTATACTCTCCCTGCATATGTCTGATATAGCCATTCGCCTTCTTGATCCACTCTTCATCAATGATTGCCTTCGCAAAGGGAAGCAGCATTTTCTGAATTGCATAGTATGCATTTTTTGCGTCCGCATATTCGGAATAGGTATGATTCGATCTCACTTCATCGTAATCAAGCACTGCGATTGTTTCTTCCAGCGACAGTGTATTCCCTTCTATTGCATTTGTGCTCCATGAAAACCTCTTGGCAAAATCTTCGGTAAATGGCTGACTAATCAGCGGATTTTCCATAAGCTTAAAAATTTTCTCTTTTTCTGTTTCAATCTGTAAGATTCTATTTTCGTTGTCAAATAATGGCATGGTATCTGCCTCCAATATATAATAAATTGAGTGTTTTCTTCTTTCCTGATATTATCATACCTACAAAAGAGACACTCTTTGCCCTGTGCTTTCTTGGATTCTTTTGCAACATAGTATATCATAGAATCATAGCGATATCTATCAGAATATCAGCGTAGTTGTTATTCCTCACAATAAGTAAATTATCTTTTTACTTTTTTAAAAAATTCACATTCCATTCACCCATTCCTGCACATCTGCTTCATCAACACCAGACCGGAATCTCATTCCTTCCTGCCAGTCTCCGGTACCTGCCAGATCCGCCAACAGAGTGCCGCTGTCGCCGATTCCGGATGAAGAAGAGGTACAGAACGGAATCACTGTTTTTCCTGTGAAATCATTGTTCTCCACAAAGGTATTCATCGGCCATGCCGCAATCCCCCACCAAATAGGATACCCGATGAATACCATATCATAAGAATCCCAGTTCTCCACTTCTGTTGTCACAAGTTCTACATCTGATCTTTGTTTGGACATCAGCAATTTATTTCTATACTTGCATACGAAAATAATATGATACTGTAACAAATACTTGTGTCTGTTTTTTGATTTCCACGTTCCATAACGCAAGTATAGCACTAGCCACCACTTTTGGCTATCTTAACCCACCGTCTAAAACCAGTGGATAGGCCTCACGTGATGGTCCGGAACCGTAATATTCATCATCCTCTCCGATTACAAAATACACCGGCGTCCGGCTCTCCACAACCGGTTCGTAATCTCCGTCCCACTGTGAACTGCACTGGAGATATGCCGTGAAAAGATCCGGTCGTTTTCCCATAACCTGTGACATCGTCTCCCCGCCGCCGGAGTATCCTTCTCCGAAGACTCTTGACTCATCTATGTTATAGTTTGCAAGGAAATATTCCACAAGTGTCAGCCAGATTATAGATCATGGTAACCACCTGACTGATAATCGTAGGGATTGCAAGCGTTGCCACTGCCCTGGGAACCGGTATCGTCTCAAACAGCTCCTTTTCCGAAATTTCTTTTTTCATAGCATATTTTCCTTCTTTCCCACTTCATTTTCTGCCGGAACCGGATTCACGTTGTTTTTAAAAGATTATGCGCAGGCCGTCAGACAGCCTGCGCTCAGAGTTTCCGGTATCTTCTTTTCTTTCGCAAGTTTTGCGCCTTCCTGTACTTTTGCATAAGTAGGATTGGACATAATTCCGCTAAAGTCAAAGACCTTTTTTCCTGCATCCTCAAGAATCTTCTTCACTTCATCATAGATTCCGTTTTTCTTTATCGATCCGCCGCCATACGCAAGCATTACATTCTCGCCGTAACCGGAAACAGCCGCCGCAAGATGTTCTCTGGCCGCGCCTTCGCCGAAATAAACCTTTGTAGCATACTCATAGACAAACTTCTGCATGTCAGATCTCTCCTTTTCTTTTTTCTGTAATAAATTATAGGACCACCTTCATGCAAATTGAAGAAACAATAAGTTCCGCTGTTTATACCTTAGGGTTTCGGCTGTTTATTATCATCATTTTTATTTCAGGGAAGCTTTATCCATCTTCCAGTATCTCCTGATCTGTTTCTCGTCCAGATCTTCCACAAATCTTCTTTTAAAAACAAGGAATTCTTCCAGATCCATCAGAATATGATACAGCACAGCGCGCCCTTCAAACTCTTCTCTCGTCTGCGGCAGAGGTTCTTCAGCCATTTGCGCGCATATTTCCTTCAGCTTCTCGATCTGCGCTTCCGGAGTGTTCACTTCCACAACATAAGGCGCCAGATAGATCATATAATCTGCGATAATCTTCGCCTGCCGCGGCATTTCTCTGATTTTTTTGATTTCATAATGAAGGTTATGGAGAATGCCAAGCTGCTTCAGGCGCATCTCAAAATAATCAATGTAATATCCCGGATGGGAATGAAATGTATTATCCTGATACTCGCACGCATCCATAATATACTCCTGCAGACTCTGCTCCAGCATGCGGATATCATTCCAGACACTTCTCTGCATATCCTTATTCGAGAGATATGCCGCCAGTTCTCCCATGATCATCTGAAGCCGGTTCTCCGTATCCCTCATACTGCGGATCAGGCCGTTCTTCTGATGCCTGTAATCATAGAACAGATTCAGGATAACCGCAATTGTAATTCCGATAAAAACGAGCAGAAATTCATTGAAAATAAATGAAAAGCTGAAATCTTTTGCCAGAAGAAAATGAATTCCGATCACAGAATTTACCGATATGGTCGCCTGCCACCCAAACGCATGACAGACGAAAATAATCAGAAAAATGAAAATTCCATAGGCGATCCATTCACTGTTGAGCATACCAATCGTCAGTGCCGCGAGCATCACTGAAATGGCGAATGTGATCAGCCTGTAAAGAGACAGCTTCACCGTCTCCCACTTGGTGGTTACAAGAGTAAGCAGGGTAATCGTCCCCGCTGACGCCGCATTGTCCAGTCCCAGATGCTGAGCGATATAGATCGCGGCGCTGCTTCCGACAGCAATTTTCACCGCCCGCATCAGCAGTTTTTTCCATTCCTTTTTTTTGTTCACCTTTACCTCCTGTTCTTAATCAGGACCGTTTTTCATATTTTCTTTTGAATGTAACAGCTCAGCTCATGGAACTGTTACTTTTAAATTGATAATACCTGAGAAAATTATATCAAAAAACTGTTTTAATGAAAAGCCATACAAAGATCATGGCAGAAATTCTTTGTATGGCTTTCGGGCATCATTCTGGTTTATTTACACGGCAGCCCGTTATATGGGACTGCTGCTTCTTCTCTCCATAGATATCGTTCAGGAACAGATTGAGCGCATCCACACGCTGGATCAGCCCTTTTTCAAGCTGCTGAAAGTCATCATGGGTAATGACTCTTGGAATCGCGTCAAACGGAAACAGCTGCTCGTGGAACTCTCCGTTCTTATAAATGCCGAACTTGACGCCGTAGCGCGCCATCAGCCGGTTGATTCCCTCCGTGTGTTCAATCAATTCTCTCATAATCATTCCTCCTGAAAAAAAAGCGTTTCCCTGCCATACGCAGGTGAAACGCCTTTGTCTCACTTCTATCCTTCTGTATCTGATCCGTACCGTTTGCCTTTTACCAGGAAACGCCTGTCCGGGGGCCGCCCTGAGGCGGGCCTCTGAACAAGTATATGTAAAAAGGGCACCTGACCAACTGATCAAGCGCCCTTGCTATGCAAGATAATATAAACGATTTTCCGATAATTGTCAAGAGAATAAATATCTTTACTCCTGACAAATCTTTTTCCTGAAATGATTTCCTAGAAGACCAGCTGCACCAGAAGCATGTAGCAGACAGTCCCTCCCGCGATAGACAGAAGCATCTGTCTCTTCCACACGTGCAGGATGATGACAAGCACAATGGAGATCAACTCCGGAATGGCATGGCTTCCGGAAAAAATGCTGACGTTTCTCAGGCAGTAAATGACCAGCAGGCCAAACACCGCAGAGGGAAGCACTTTTCCGAGATACTGAATATATTTTGGCGTCGGCTTTCCTGCCGGAAATACCAGAAACGGCAGGAACCTGGTCACTGCTGTTCCCAGGACCACCATCGCCACTGTGATAATCTGCTGTGTCAGTGTCACTGTACCTCTCCTCCTTTCTCCAACGGTTGTCTCATTACTGTCAGCACTGCAAGCAGCGACAGCATGGCCGGTATAATGAAGTTATCTGCTCCAAATGCCAGCAGACAGATCAGGGAAATCCCCAGCCCCAGCAGGGCGCTTGTATGGTTCTTTTCCTTAAGCCACTGTTCCAGAAAGATCACCACGAACATAGCTGTCATGACAAAATCAAGTCCTTCTGTATTAAACTGGATCAGGGAGCCGAAGATGCCTCCCAGTGTAGCGCCCGAGAACCAGTAAAAATGATTCAGAAGCGTGACAAAGAACATGAACCAGCCCCTGTCCACACCTTCCGGAATGTCGGCAGTATAATTAATCGAAAACGTCTCATCGCACATACCGAAAATGAGATACACCTTTTTCCACCCAAGCCCCCTGAACTTGTCCAGCATGGAAATGCCGTAGAACAGATGTCTTGCATTGATCATCAGCGTCATTGCAAATGCCTGCAGGGGATTAAACGCTCCCAGCAGCATATTAACAGTTACAAACTCAATAGATCCCGCGAAAATCGTAATGCTCATCAGCATCGGATACCAGAAACTGAATCCCGAAACATTCATATAGATTCCATATGTAAGCCCAAGAAACCAGAAACCGGCAAAAATCGGTATCGTATAGGGGAAAGCAGCCCGGAACGCTTTCTTTAACATGTCTGATTTACTTCCCATAGATGTATTCCTCCAGATTAATATAGGTCGCAGTTCTTCCATACAATTTATTCGCCTTCTTTTTATACATATGCAGCTGTGCTTTCTGCATCTGCCGGCGGACACTTCCCGCAGTCCGAGCATCCGTTGCACGTCAGCCGGCTTGCGCACTCCCGACAGGTCACAGGATGATAGTGCGGCACATACAGCTCCTTCTGCGGGATATCATAGCCCCACTCGTCCGTAAGATGAAACCGGATCTCTTTTCCCTGATAACTGAGTCCGGAACGGAAGGCCTGCTGTGACTGGGTTCTTTTATTCGGAATCCGGTAAGTTTTTCCGTTCTTTACAAAACAGGTCCCTGTCTCAATAAAATTAAAGGTGACGTCGTATGCCCGGCACTGATCACTCAGCAGTTTCACCCACTCATAATGGCACGGACGGGAACCGTCATAATTCTCCCCGCCGCACATCACCTGCTCGATCTGCCCTGCTGCCAGATAAGTCCCGATATCAACAGGGCCGATCAGCGGCGCGGTCATAATGCCTTTATGTTTAAACGGAAGTTCAAAGAGGATCGGAATCCGCTCATCCGCACGTTTCTGATTCTCACATGTCACATTGAAGAAAACATTCTCCCAGCCGTCTCCCCAGTCATAGGGCAGGCAGGACGCGACACGTTCCGGCCGCTTTGTCAGAAGAAAGAATTTCACATCCTTTCTCTCTCTCATCACAGACCAGGCTTCATCTCTCCATGCATCCGCTTCTTCCAGAAAAAAATCCGAAGTCATACAGACCCGGATCATTTCCCCGCTTTTCACCTTATATTTTCCCTCCCGGTTCTTCTGAAGGGGATATCGGAATCCGTTCTTTGTACGGTAGATCCGGCTTCCGTCCTGCTCCCTCATCCGATCCAGGAAATACATATAACAGTTCTCGCAGCCCTCCGAGCACTTTCTGCAGCCATGCCACGGATTCCAGATATCGTGCATTCTAATTTCTCCCTTTTCCGACTCAGAAAAACAGGGAAGCCCATCAGGACCTCCCTGCTGCTTACAGTTTATGTGTTATTTCGTCTCGAATATCTTTTCCCCTGCTTTTACTTCCGCATCGGCATCAATCCGGTTCTCAACAGTATTTCCACTTGTCACGATTACCATTGTCTCCACGCGGTATCCTTCTTTTTTCACCGCGTCCAGATCAACTGTCGCCAGAAGATCGCCGGCATTCACCTGCTGTCCCTGTTTTACATGTGCCCGAAATCCTTTTCCATCCAGAGCGACTGTATCAAGACCGATATGTAAAAGAATCTCAACGCCATCTGCTGATGTGATTCCATACGCATGTCCTGTCGGGAAAACAGTTTCTACCGTACCGCTGATCGGAGCAAAGAATTTGCCTTCAGAAGGGGCTACCGCAACACCGTCTCCAAGAATCTTTTCTGAAAACATACCATCTCCAAGCGTCTCAAGAGCGACCGCTTTTCCGTCAGCCGGTGAATAGATGCATCCTTTTTCTTCACTGACGCTGTTTTTTTCAGTGCCTGTACTTTCTTCATTTTTAAATAATTTGCTGAACAGCCCCATTTCCATTTCCTCCATTCTTCATTCAGACCACCGCCATCGTACGGACGATTTTCTTATTATCTCTCCTGAGAGTATATCGCATTTTTCTGCCCGCCGTCAAGAATCTCCGCAATCATTGACGCCCTGTTAAACGGAACCATAAAATAATACCCGTCTGCAGTATCTTCCAGTTTCTTCCTAATCTCTTCCGCGATCTGTACACCGACTGCCTGAGCTTCCTCCCGGCTCATCTCTTTATCATATCGAGCGATAATTTCATCCGGTACATGGATTCCCGTGATCTCATTTTTCATAAACAATGCATTCCGATAGCTGACAAGAGGCATGATTCCGCACACGATCTTTGTGTCGATCCTGTTTTTTATGTAACGGATTCTCTCGATATCCTCATCGGAATAGATCGGCTGCGTCAGGAAGAATGCCGCGCCCGCCTCGCACTTCTTCTGCATTCTTCTGATTTCCGCATCAACATTCTTCCGCCCATAGTTCAGAGCTCCTCCGTAAGCAATCGGATCCTCCGCAAAATGCTCTCTGTTGAGCTGCTTCATATAATTCATCAGAGTGACAGAATTATAGTCATAGACAGATTTGATAATATCTCTTTCTCCGGAAGGGACCGGGTCACCTGTGACTACGAGGAAATTCCGGATTCCATTCATATAGGCTCCCAGTATCTCCGCTCCCGTGCCAATCGCATTCCTGTCACGGCATGCCAGATGAGGCATCGTCTCGATCTGAACCTGATTCCCGATCTTGATCGCGGACATTGCCGCTGAAGCGCGCATCTTTCCCATCGGAGAATCAGAAAACGTAATCATCTCAACTCCCGCGGTTTTTAATATCGCCGCTGCATCCATGATCTTCTTATCATTCCCGTCAAAGGGCGGATCCAGCTCAGCAATGACCACTTTTTCTCCGGAGTACAGTTTCCGGATAAAAGGATTATTATCATATCGGATCTGTGACTCGGCTCTCTGTTCCGGCCGGTCGAAGAGCCGCCTTGATACCGGTCGGTTTCCAACTGCAGACGCCAGTTTTTCAATGTACGCGGGAGTTGTTCCGCAGCAGCCGCCGATCAGATTCACGCCCAAATCCGCTATCTCTTCCACAGCCTCACAGAAATATCCTGAATTGTCCCGGTATACCATCCGGTTCTCAATCCGGTCCGCATACCCTGCATTCGGAGCCGCGAAAACAACCAGATCTCCCAGATCCTGACGTTTCAGAAGCCGGCTCAGATGAGACGGACCGATCCCGCAGTTGAAGCCGATACCATCGATCAGACTGCTCTCCTTTGCTGTCTTAATCAGTTCTCTCATCCCGATTCCCGTCTTCGTATAACCGTACATATTCACGGAAAAACTTGCCATAATGAAGACGTCACTGACTGATTTTATCCATTCCGCCGCCGGAAGAATCTGTTCAAAGTCTGAAAATGTTTCAAACCAGATCAGTTCCATGCCGGCATCAAGGTGAGCTTTTGCCATTGCCCTATATTCCTCTGCGATGAATTCTGACGCTTCCCCGCTGCCTCCCTGTTCCGGCACTGGTCCGATATCCCCGGCAATATAGATCTCCCGCGGTTTTCTTCCGTTCTCCGCCGCTTCCTTCCGCTCTTCCTCTGCCGCATTCTGAGCAATGCGGCAGGAAGCAAGGACATTTTCATAGACTGCTTTCAGCTGTTCTTCCTCTGAAAGCCGGCTGTCCGTTCCCCGGCACAATGTCTGCGCGTTGGATGAGAAACTGTTGGTTCGCAAAACATCCGCCCCTGCCCGGATATACTCACGGTGAATTTCCCTGATCTTCTGCGGATCCGCCAGATTCGCAATCTCCGGCGCACTGGTTTCCATACCGTACTTCTCACTGTAATATGTTCCCATCGCGCCATCCGTAATCAAACGTCGTGATCTGAATATACTGTAAAAATCCATGTCTTATCTCCTGTAGTCTGTCTCTTTTACAATGACAGTTCAGCCATAGGACATCCACAGGCTGAACTGCTGCTTTTTACAAGTATACGTTGTAGGGAAAAATCTGTCAACGCACGGACGGGCACATAAAAATTAAATGTTGTTCTCTTATGCCTGCTCACACTTCACCGATTTCCTGTTTCATGCTATTTCAGACGTCTTCTTTCCTTTTCTGTTTTTTACAGAATAGCCAATAAGTTTTTCAGTATATACCAACGGGTTTTGGTTTCAGTGCAGAATGCCGGTGGTCTTTTCATTTCACAGAAATGCAGTTTCCTTTGAAATAAAAAAGCCAGACTGGATTATCCTCCAATCTGGCACTCGACTCCTGATATTTCCACTGCCGTCCTGAGCAGCATTTCCATTTTTTCATTTGTGGGCGGCTCGACATCTCCCATCAGGTAAGGCCGTCCCAGCCCCTTATACTTATCCTGTCCCAGTCTGTGATAAGGGAGCAGGTGCATTCTTCTTACATTTTTCAGGCTGCGCGTATATGCGGCGATCGCCCCGATTTCCTCCGGCGTATCGTTAAATCCCGGAACCACCGGCACACGGATGCTCAGCTCAGTCATTCCGGAATCTGCTATCCTCCTGGCATTCTCAAGCATCAGCTCATTGCGTTTTCCTGTAAACGCCTCGTGTTTCTCCGGATTCATATGCTTTATGTCCAGAAGATACTGATCCAGATATGGAAGAATCTGCTCGATCGCCGAATACTGCGCATGCCCCATACTTTCCAGTGCCGTATTGATGCCGGCTTCCTGTGCCGCACGCAGCAGATCCCGTGCGAATTCCGGCTGGCACAGGCTCTCGCCTCCTGAGAGAGTCAGTCCCCCTCCGGTCCGGCGGTAATAAGTCCTGTCCTTCTCAACCGTGCGCATCACTTCCTCAACAGTAACGTCTCTTCCAATGATCTTCTCCTCCCCCTGCACTTTCATCGTCTGTATTGCGAATTCCTGAGATTCCGGGTTACAGCACCACCGGCATCTGAGCACACATCCCTTCAGGAAAACAATGGTTCTTATCCCGTTTCCATCATGTATGGAATACCTCTGTATGTCGAAAATCCGCACTGTTGTCTTCAAATAATCATCCATCTTTTTGTCATCCTCCATCCTTGTCTTTCTGCTTCGTTCCCGTATATATCCCTCGTCTGGAAACGGGAACCATCTGTATTGCAGCTTATCTTCAGAATCCCTGCTCTGTTCTCCGAATAATATCGTCCTGCAGAGATTTGGACAGAGTGGTAAAGAGCGCGCTGTATCCCGCCACGCGCACAACAAGATGTCTGTACTGATCCGGATGCTTCTGAGCGTCGAGAAGGGTTTCCCTGCTCACAACATTAAACTGCATGTGGCTTCCCTTTTGGTCAAAATAGGACCGGATCAAACCGACGAAATTCTCAAGACCTCGCCTGCCGCTCAGCGCTGACGGATGGAATTTCTGATTAAACAGAGTTCCGTTGGACGCTATAAAATGATCCAGTTTTGACACTGAGTTTGCCGCCGCAGTGGGACCGCTTACATCTCTTCCCGCTGCCGGGGAAACACCGTCCGCCACAGGCTGATGCGCAAGGCGTCCGTCCGGAGTCGCCCCGGTCTGAGCTCCCAGAGGTACGTTGGCCGATACCGGATAGAGACCTGCCTGGAAACTCCCGCCCCGCGGATTTCTGTAATTCTGAAGCGGCTTTGTGTAAGTGTATGCCACATCCCTTGCAAATGCATCTACCTCCGGGATGTCATTTCCGAACTTCGGCACTTCTTCAATCAGCTTCAGAATGTACTCGCCCTTTCTCTTCACCTGTTCGGAATCCAGCATGGATACCACGGTATTTAATATAGCGGTGATCTCTTTCCTGTCGATCTTCTTGCCTTCCCGCCGCAGCCCTTCTGCGATCTCCGCCGTCATCCCGGCAATGTCCTCCTGGGGAAGCCCCTTTCCGAAATTGGTTGACAGCGCTTCTTTCAGCTCTTTCATCGTAATCTTTTTTTCATCATAGACCAGCGTCTTCACCGCATACAGAGAATCCGCCATGTTGGCGATGCCGAATCCCTGGGGACCGGTAAAATTATAGACAGCACCGCCCTCCTGTACCGTCTTTCCCCGGCTGATACAGTCGTCCACCATGGATGACAGGAAGGGAAGCGGACACCTCTCCGCATGGGCCATATCGATGGCGTTATCCGCATTTACAAGCAGCTCGATGGCATAGTTCATCTGTGTTTTATACGCCTCATAGAACTCCTCAAACGTCTTCATTTTCTCCACATCACCGGTACGCGGCCCGATCTGCTCTCCCTTATCTGTGCCGTTTCCGAACACCAGCTCCAGCGGCCTGCACATATTGAAAAATGCAGCGTCATGCCACCCTTCTGTCTTCCCGGCTTTCTGCGGCTCCACACAGCCGATGATATTGTATTCCCTCGCGTCCTGCAGGGTAAGTCCTCTGCTGACCAGTGAAGGTATGATTACCTCGTCATTGTAGTAAGCGGGAAGACCGATTCCTGTTCTCGTCAGTTCCGCCGCGCGGATCAGAAGCTCATGAGGGGATCCGTTCCACACCCGGATCGAAAGAGAAGGCTGGGGCAGAAAGACATGTTTGGATGCATCGATACACATGAAGGACAGATCATTCGTCACATCGATTCCTTCTCCATCCTGTCCGCCCACAATCAGGTTCTGGAACAGGCTGTATCCCGCGAATCCCTCAGCAGATGCCGCATCCCTGCATTTATTCAGATCATTTAACTTCACCCAGATACAGTCCAGCAGCTCCTGGGCGAATTCCCGTGTCATTGCGCCGCTGTCAATATCTTTCCTGTAATAAGGATACATATACTGGTCAAATCTTCCCGGCGAGATCGAGTGTCCGCTGGACTCAATCTGCAGAAGCTGCTGTACGAACCAGAAAGACTGACATGCCTCATAGAAATTCTCCGCTCCTTTTTCCGGCACATTCGCACAGTTCTGCGCAATTCTCAGAAGCTCCTTCTTTCTCTCCATATCCGCGCATGCCTCAGCTTCTTCAAGCGCCAGCTGCGCATAGCGTTTCGCATACCGGACAGCTGCGTCACAGCTTAGCATCACTGCCTCCAGGAAACGGGATTTTCTCTGATAATTGCCATCGCCAGGATGCATGTTTTCCAGTTCTTTTTCCGCTTTCTCCCTTATCCCCGAGAATCCGATT
Organism: Candidatus Mediterraneibacter vanvlietii; assembly: GCA_019113645.1. Classification (GTDB taxonomy): domain Bacteria; phylum Bacillota; class Clostridia; order Lachnospirales; family Lachnospiraceae; genus Mediterraneibacter; species Mediterraneibacter vanvlietii. The sequence goes on from DXGZ01000135.1 coordinate 11,788, forward strand.
GCCAGAACCTCCTCGTATTTTACGGTCACATGCCCTACCCCATTATAGAAATAGTTGCCCGGCGTAAAAATATTATGTTCGATTGCCTTTAATGTCTCAGGCTCCATATACGCGGTAGCAAGTTCGCTTGTCGTCCTGCCCTTCCAGTACGCGTCCGCTTCCTTTAACTCCCGCTTCGTCCTGTCGGAAATATAGAACGGATCCGCGCTTCTCTCCGCCACGGTATCGAATTCTTCTTCAAGCCATTCATAGGAAAATTCAGGATAGGTCTGACAGCCCCTCGGCGCGATCGTGGTACTTCCTACAATCAGCTCATGATCCCGGATCACGATCGGTATATTCTCCAGAATATGCTGAAACGCCTTGGCCCGCCGGATTACCATCGGCTGGTTCTCCGTCTCTTTGTAAGACTCTGTGATCAGAACCGCCCTGGCTGATTCGATCTCCGGCATTTTTGCATAAAGCGCTTCCACCAGTTTCGGAATCCGGTCAGATTTTCTGACCTCCTGTCCGTCATAAACATACTTTCCCATTTGTTTCTTCTCCTTCCATCAATCAGTTTTTGATGGATGAAGTTCTTCGACAGCATTGTCATCCGGGGATTCTTCATCCTGCCGGCAGGACCGTCCTCATCGGCTTTCCTGTTCCGACAGAACAAAAAAACCTGCTTGAAAAAGCAGGCATCAGAAAAGATATATGGACAGGTAATGCACCTGACCCATATCTGCAGATGGTTGCTTTACTCGGAAGCTTCATCCTATTTGTCAAGCAGGTTTCCTGGCTTACCTATCATCATCTGTCCCCGCCTTCTCACAGATTTCTCTGCAATGGCTTTTTCAGGGGAAGACTCCTGGATCACAGTGACCGGATCGCCGGAGATTCTCACTCCGTTCCCTTTTAAAATTCATCCCGAAGGAATTCTTCACTCGACAAACTATTTTATTGAATCATCTCTATCTAATAATTTATCACACACGTTCCCAAAAGACAACCACAAAGCGCTTAAGAAACATAGATTGCAGCAGTTTCATAGCTCAACTGCTGCAGCCGATTGTCAGCGGTTATTCTCCGCCATCACGCCAACCAGCTTATGAGGAACATAGGCTTCTTCAAGATAAGTAATCTCCTCCTCCGGAAGCACAAGATCCACTGACTTCACTGCGCCTTCGATGTGATGCATCTTCGTCGCGCCGACCACCGGCGCTGTCACCCTGGTCAGAAGCCACGCCAGAGAGACCTCTGTCATCGTCACCTGATGCCGTTCCGCCAGCTCTGCCACGCGGCTGATAATTACATTGTCCTGCTCCTCTGTGGCGTCATATTTTGACTTTGCGTAAGCATCCTCTTCCAGACGTTTTGAGACTTCGCCCGGATGTCTGGAGAGCCGCCCGCTCGCCAGTGCGCTGTAAGGCGTCATGGCAATGTTATCCTCCCTGCACAGCGGCGCCATCTCCCGCTCTTCCTCCCGGAAGATCAGGTTGTAATGTCCCTGTACAGATACGAATTTTGCAAATCCTTCTTTATCCGCAAGTGCGTTTGCTTTTGCGAGCTGCCATGCGTAGCAGTTCGAGATGCCGATATATCTTGCCTTTCCTGCTCTTACAATGCGGTTCAGTCCGTCCATGATATCGTAAAGAGGCGTCTGATAGTCCCACATATGATAAATATACAGATCCACATAATCCATGCCCAGGTGTTCCAGGCTCAGGTTGATCATGTTCTCGATATGCTGCTGCCCGGTGACGCCCGCCTCGATCTCCGTCTGCGTTCTCGGCAGAAACTTCGTTGCCACAATGACATCTTCTCTCTTTGCAAAGTCCCGCAGCGCCCGTCCGACATACTGCTCACTCGTTCCGCCCTGGTATGCGATTGCCGTGTCATAGAAATTCACGCCCAGCTCCAGTCCGCGCTTTATGATCTCACGGGAATGCTCCTCGTCCAGTGTCCATCTGTGCTGTCCGCTTTGCGCATCGCCAAATCCCATACATCCCATACAGATGCGCGATACATTCAGATCAGAATTGCCAAGTTTTATATATTTCATTGCATGTGCCTCCTTTTTTCTGTATCTATTATACTCACAATTAAAAAAAGAAGTCTAATACCTGCCGCGTATTATTATCCATACACGCGACGAATAATTTTCACTTCGCGTAAATACGCATATTCCCGAATTCTGTCCGTAAAAATCTTGATCATATCGCGTTCGAATAATTTCCTGCCGACTTCAGCTGCCGGACGCACTGTTTCCTCACGAAATAAAAACATATTGCCTGCATAATAATTGTAATAATCCAGGATCCGGGATAAGAGATAAACAGGAAATGCAGGGATCTGTGATGCGGGAAAAATCCATAAATCCAGATGATCCTTGTGCCGACGGTTCCGATTACAGATAATACCATCGGCACCGCGGAATGTCCCATTCCCCTCAGAGCCCCTGGTATCAGATCCATAATTCCGCAGAGGAAATACGGAACCGTAGTAATCGACAGAATTTCCACTCCACACTGGATCACCTCGGTCTCAGATGTGTAGATTCCAAGCAGCTGTGATCCAAACACATATGCGCCGACGCCAAGCACTCCGGCGGCACCTGCAGACAGAATGATACAGTCCACGAGCACCCGGTCCATACGCTTCTGCTTTCCGACACTGTAATTCTGACTGGTAAAACTCATACACGCCTGGGTCACCGCATTCACTGCCACATACAGGAATCCGATGATATTGTTTGCCGCCGTATATCCCGCCATTGCCGTAGAACCGAAAGAATTCACAGAAGACTGAAGCAGCGCATTGGAGAAATTGATTACCGTGCTCTGGATTCCTGCCGGCACTCCGACCTGGAAGATGCGCTTCAGGTAGATCCATTTAATTGACAGCTTCGAAAACCGGAACTGATAGCTTCCCTCGGACTTCCAGAGACATCGCAGTACCAGAATGCAGGAGATCATCTGGGAAGTTACTGTTCCGATGGCAACTCCTGCCACGCCAAGCGGAATCACAATAACAAGAAGCAGATCCAGCGCCACATTCGCCATTCCCGCAGCCGCAAGAAAGAGCAGCGGGCGCTTCGTATCCCCGACTGCTCTTAAAATCGCCGCGCCGTAATTATAAAGCATAAAAAACGGCATCCCCATGAAATAGATCCGCATATATGTTACCGACAGGTCAATCACATCAGCCGGAGTCGCCATCAGCTCGAGAGCAAACCTGGACGCTCCAACACCTACGAACACCATAACGATTCCGCTGATCAGAGCCAGCGCAATCGATGTATGTACAGCTTCCGACATCTCTTTTTCCCGCTGCGCCGCATAGTAGCGCGCCGCAAGAACATTTGCGCCAAGCGAGATACCGATAAAAAGATTGGTGAATATACTGATCAGGGCGGTCGTTGATCCCACTGCCGCAAGCGCCTGACTGCTGCTGAACCGTCCCACTACGATGATATCCACTGCATTGAACATCAGCTGAAGAATGCTGGAAAGCATCAGAGGCAGCGAAAACGAAATCAGCTTGTCCATGATCGATCCGTTGCACATATCGATTTCATATTTACTGCGTTTCAAAATAACTGGTCCCTCCTCAAGATTTTCATCGATTTTTGCATTGCATATCTTACTGCTTTCGTTTGTATTCGTCAAGAGGAGGCAGAGCACGTAATTAATAGATAATTCTTACTTTCTCGTCGGGAACATACTGCCCGTCTCGAATTTCTCAGCCACATCTTTCAGGTAATCCGTAATCGGGAGATGCTGCGGACATGCCTTTTCACACTGTCTGCAGCCGATGCAGTCTCCCGCCTTCCCATGCCTCAGACTGATGTTATTGTAGTAGGATGCCTGGCTGGAGAAACTTCCCGTTGTTCTTGCAATGCTGTTATACAGAGCGAAATACTCCGGAATTGCAATCTGTTTCGGACATCCGTGTGTACAGTAGGAGCAAGCGGTGCACGGAATCGGCGTGTTTTTCTCAATGATCTCCCGCACCTGATCGATAATTGCCATCGCTTCTTCTGTGATCGGCTTAAACTCTTTAAATGTGGCCGTATTATCCATTACCTGTTCCATGGAATTCATCCCGGACAGAACGCGCACGACGCCTTCCTGACTGGCTGCGAACCGGAAAGCCCAGGATGCGGCGGAAGCCTCCGGAGCATACTCTTTCATCAGGCGCAAGGCCTCATCCGGAAGGTTCACCAGCGTACCGCCCTTGCACGGTTCCATGACAAATACCGGTTTTCCGTATTTGTTCGCCACTTCCAGGCAGCGCCGGGACTGCACATTCGGCTGCTCCCAGTCCATGTAATTGATCTGAAGCTGTACAAAATCCAGCAGATCCCCGTATTTGCCGAGTATCTCATCCAGCAGTTCCGGCATATCGTGGAAAGACATTCCAAGATGCCTGATTTTTCCTTCTTCTTTCTTGCGGGCAGCGAACCCGAACGCGTCGTATTTCTGACATTTTTCATAGACATTGGTTCCCATATTGTGAAGCAGATAATAGTCAAAATAATCCACTCCACAGTGTTCAAGCTACTCATTGAAAATATTTTCCAGATCTTCCTCATCCCTGAAATCACGAAGGGGGAGCTTGGTAGCCAGTTCAAAACTCTCCCGCGGATGGCGATCTACAAGCACTTTCTTCACCATTTCCTCACCGTGATATTCATGATAAGTATAAGCTGTATCAAAATAAGTGAACCCCTGCTCCAGATATGTATCAATCAATTTCTCTGTCAGCGGATAATCAACCGACAGCTGATCCGCTGCATCCAGAAGAGGCAGGCGCATACAGCCGAAGCCAAACTGATATTTTTCCATTATATGTAACCTTCTTTCCATTTTTGATAATATCCTGGTCTTTTCTCAGACTCTGCTACAATATAACAAAAAAGAATATTTCGCGTCAATAAAGGAAAAGCCGGTATACAGGGCTGTACACCGACATTACATTCCATTCATGTATTTTTAAATCACTTTATCTTCCAGATAACACTCCAGCAAATAAGATGGATTTTCATAGTACATACTACTGTTATAATCATCAATCTTGTTGCTGATGAACGAATTATAAACCTTCATCAAAGCATCTATAATCCCTGTTTTTTCCTCCGCTGCCACGGATTTAATCAGTCTTTTATACACCTTTCCAATGTCCCAATAAGAAGGTATCGCATATTTGCATTCCTTTACATTGTCAAATCCACCATTTTTAATCGAAGCTTCCTCTATAAAATCATCACTGACACGATCTATATTATCGCTGTGGTACACATCTGCTAATTCATATATTTTTTCAAGACGGTTTTTCCCCAGAGCATTGACGATATCCGCTCTTGTATTTTTTGTTTTTCTTGCAATATAATCAATCAGACTGCATGTAAAAAACAGATCATTGTCTTTAGCGTTTTCTCTGCCGTTATTCTCTGTCATTTTGACACCTCCTCAAATCCTCGGTATTCAAGGCACTTCAAAGATTCTTCGGTACAAAAATTAATTTGATGTGTTGGATATTTGAATTTTGCCAAAACCCAGAACTGTTCTCTTGTAATAGCGCCATCTATATAATCAGACACATAATTGTAAATCTGATCATCCGCCATTGCCCCGATCACAATATCGTAATCATGCAGTTCTCCGCTCCTGCAGGCAATAATGAAATCCAGCCACTCATCCGTCATTTCTTTAAACTCTTTAATGTTCAGATTCGTGTTTAACCGTACTTCGTATATTGATACAATTTTCTTATCATACCGCTTCGCCCATCGTTCCGCCTGCTCTTTGATGATTGTGCAATAAAATCCCGGTCCGAAATCCTTTGTATTTCTGCCGATCCGGATTTGCGGATGTTCGACAGGTATATAACCGCCATGATACACTGTCATTTTTGCCATAAAATCCTCCTTATTTAATCAAGTGGTTTTCCCTTAAAATCAAGGATAAACATCGGTATCTCAAGCCGGAAAGAGACATACCTGCTATCTCTACAAAAGCAAGTATAGCACAAATCTCTACCTCCGGCTACCTTAACCCACCGTCTAAAGCCAGTGCCAATGGAATTGAGGCAGCCCTATTTCAACTGATTGTCGTATCATTCTATTCCTTCATAAGCAAGTTTAACCTCGTCATTTTCCCAAAAATGACGAGGTTAAATTTCCATTCAATATTTCCTGTTTCTTACTCCGTAAACAACGGCGTAGAATAATACCGATCCCCGGAATCCGGAAGAAGCGCCACGATCACTTTTCCTTTGTTCTCTTCCCTCTTCGCAAGTTCGATCGCTCCGTGAAGAGCAGCCCCTGAAGAGATGCCGACAAGGAATCCTTCTGTCCGCGCCAGGAGTTTTGCCGCTGCGAATGCGTCCTCATCCTTTGCGGTTACAATCTCGTCATAGATCGCGGTGTTCAGCACTTCCGGCACGAATCCTGCTCCGATTCCCTGGATCTTATGAGCTCCCGGAGTTCCTTCGGAGAGCACCGGTGATCCTGCCGGCTCCAGTGCCACGATCCGCACCTCAGGCTTCTGCTCTTTTAAGTATTCTCCCACTCCTGTGAGAGTTCCGCCGGTTCCCACTCCTGCGATAAAGATGTCAACCTCGCCGTCCGTATCGTTCCAGATCTCCGGACCTGTGGACGCCCTGTGAGCTGCTGAATTTGCCGGATTTACAAACTGTCCCGGGATAAAGCTGTCCGGAATCTCAGCCGCCAGTTCCTCCGCCTTCGCGATGGCGCCTTTCATCCCTTTCGCGCCCTCAGTCAGCACCAGTTCCGCGCCATATGCTTTCAGGATATTCCTTCTCTCCACACTCATGGTCTCCGGCATGGTGAGGATGATTCTGTATCCTTTTGCCGCAGCGATGGAAGCCAGTCCGATTCCTGTATTTCCCGACGTCGGCTCGATGATGACGGAACCTTCTTTTAATATTCCCTTTGCTTCCGCATCTTCAACCATTGCCTTCGCAGCGCGGTCCTTCACGCTTCCGGTTGGGTTAAAGTATTCCAGTTTCACCAGGATCTTTGCCTGCAGATCTAACTCCCGCTCAAGGTTCGACACCTCAACAAGCGGTGTTTTCCCGATCAGTTCCAGTGCGCTTTTATAATAATTTGCCATATTGATTTCCTCCTTTGACCATGTTCATTCCCTATTCTACCGTTATTCTCGTACTGCGTCAAACGCTGTTTCCAGAGCAGCGATCAGATCTTCTGCCTTCTCGATTCCGATCGACAGCCGGATCGTGTTTTCCTTAATCCCCTGTTCCAGCAGTTCCTCCTGCGTACACTGGCTGTGCGTTGTGGTCGCCGGGTGGATGACCAGAGACTTCACATCCGCTACATTTGCCAGCAGGGAGAAGATCGACAGGCTGTCGATAAATTTCTTCGCAGTCTCCGCATTTCCCCGGATCTCAAATGTAAAGATAGATCCGCCGCCCTGGGGCAGGTACTTTTCGTACAGCTCATGAGTGGGCTCGCTTTCCAGGGACGGATGGTGCACTGCTTCCACCTGCGGATGAGATGCCAGATAATCCACGATTTTCAACGCATTCTCCACATGCCTCTCCACACGGAGGGAAAGCGTCTCCAGTCCCTGAAGCAGGAGAAATGCATGGAAAGGAGAAATAGTCGCTCCCGTATCGCGCAGAATCACTGCCCTTACGTAGGTGACGAAAGCGGAATCCGCTGCCGCCTCTGCAAATGCCACGCCGTGGTAACTCGGATTTGGCTCTGAGATCCACGGATATCTGCCCGAATCTTTCCAGTCGAATCTGCCGCTCTCTATGATCACGCCGCCCAGCGCTGTTCCGTGACCTCCGATGAATTTCGTTGCCGAGTGGATAACGATATCCGCTCCGTATTCGATGGGACGTACCAGGTACGGCGTAGCGAAAGTGGAATCCACCACGAGGGGGATCTTATGCCTGTGAGCGATCTCTGCCAGTGTCTCCAGATCTGCGACATTGGAGTTCGGGTTTCCGAGAGTCTCGACAAAGATTGCTTTCGTATTCTCCTGAATCGCCGTCTCGAAAGCTCCTTCTTCCTCCGGATCCACAAAGGTTGCTGTGATGCCGCTTGTCAGGGGCAGAGTGTGTGCCAGCAGGTTGTAGGTTCCCCCGTAGATGGTCCTGGATGCTACGATATGCTCACCCGCCTTTGCCAGCGCCTGAAAAGTATAGGTGATGGCTGCCGCGCCGGAGGCTGTCGCCAGTGCCGCAGTGCCCCCTTCCAGAGCTGCGATCCGCTGTTCGAATACAGCTTCTGTCGGGTTGGTCAGCCGTCCGTATATGTTTCCCGCATCTCTGAGCGCGAACAGATCCTCCGCATGTCTGCAGTCGTCAAATACAAAAGATGCCGACGCATAGATCGGAACCGCCCGTGCGCCTGTTGCCGGGTCTGGCTTTTCCTGTCCGATGTGCAGCTGCTTTGTCTCAAAGCTCCAGTTTTTAGAATCTCTTATATCTGTCATGGCGAATTCCTCCCTGTTTGTTTTCCATTTTCAGTCATTCCGTTCCGTTTTCTGATCTGGAACAAATGCTTTTTGTTGCTGTGTCTTATCCTAACACAGCATTTTCTTCCATGCTAATATACAAAAAAAATAGCTGGTTATAGTTTCATCCTATACCTGAACCCATCTGCCGCGCCGCATGGCAAATCAATATATTTGCTGTCTTTTATCCATTGTCCATGATATACTGATAACATATATCTACGGTTTATTGTCCCGCCCGTAAATAAAAAGGACACAGGAGGAATCCATTTTATGAAACAGCCAAATATTGTTCTGATTATGACAGACCAGCTTCGGGCCGACTGCCTTGGATACGCAGGACACCCGGATGTAAAAACACCTTATCTGGATACGCTTGCTTCAAAGGGAGTTGTTTTTGACCGCGCCTACAGCGCATGCCCCAGCTGCATTGCCGCCCGGGCAGCTCTGCATACAGGCCGTGAGCAGAGCCGCCACGGACGTGTAGGATATGAGGACGGTCTGCCCTGGAACTATCATCACACAATGGCGGAAGAGCTCTCTGCCGCCGGATATTACACCCAGTGCGTTGGGAAAATGCATGTACATCCGCTGCGAAATTATCTCGGATTCCACAATGTAGATCTTCATGACGGCTATCTGCACTGCGCAAGATATGGCAGCGTTCCCTACAGCGAATCCCAGTTTGTAGCTGATGACTATTTTTACTGGCTGAAAGAGGAACTGGGCGTCAGCACGGATGTAACCGAAACCGGTCTGGACTGCAACAGTTATCTCGCCCGTCCCTGGACGCGCGAAGAAAGATATCATCCGACCAACTGGGTAACGGATCGCAGCCTTGACTTTCTTCGCCGCCGCGATCCCCGGAAGCCATTCTTTCTGATGGCTTCTTACCTGCGTCCTCATCCGCCGTTTGACGCCCCGCAGCACTATTTCGACCTGTACAGTGCCAAAGATTTGAGGCCGCCTTTTGTAGGCACATGGGAAACTGAAGAATACCTGAAGCGTGACGGCAGAATTTTCGACTCCAAAACCGGACCGATTGACCCGGAGCTTGCCCGCCAGGCACAAATTGGATACTACGCCTGCATCACACACCTGGACCACCAGATCGGGCGGCTGATTATGGCGCTGATCGAACAGGAAATTTATGATGACACAGTAATACTCTTTACAGCGGACCATGGAGAGGAACTGTGTGATCACCATATGTTCCGCAAATCACGCCCCTATGAGGGAAGCTGTCATATTCCTCTGATTATTTCAGCGGGGAGAAATGTACTTCCCGGGCTTTCCTCCGGTTCCGTCTGCCACAGCGTTGCGGAATTAAGAGATATCATGCCCACACTCCTTGACATGGCAGGAGCTCCTGTCCCTGATACTGTAGATGGCACAAGTCTTCTTCCTCTGGTGGAAGCCCCCGGCCAGCAGCTTCGTTCATGGCTCCATGGCGAACACTCCTACGGGGAATTTTCCAACCACTGGATCGTGACAGAGACAGATAAATATATCTGGCATTCTCAGGATGGCCGGGAGCAGTATTTTAATCTGTCCGAGGACCCCCATGAGCTGCAGGATCTGATTCATGACCAAAACGCTCAGCAGCGAATCGAAGAGCTTCGGCAGCTTCTGATCCAGTCACTGGACGGAAGACCGGAAGGTTTCACTGACGGCCGGAAACTGATTGCCGGACGTCCCTACCCGCCTTCCCTTCCCTCGGCCATACTTCCGTAATGTTCTCCTGCGGCAGATTTCTTTTCCCCGGACAGCATGTTCCGACATGCTGTCCGGGAGAAAATCCGTTCATGTACTAAAAAAACAGCAGATGTGCTGTACAGGATTTCTCCTGTACGGCACCCCCGCTGTTTTACTTTTTAACTGTTCTTTTTCTCCTGGATCATGGGCAGCATGGCTGCGCCGATGATTCCCGGCTCCTCCAGCTGCGCTTCCCGGAACACAACCGGCTGCATTCCTTCATGAATCATAGAACGGTAGTACTGTTCCATTTTATTGAAGAATACATCCTTTCCCTTCATCACACCGCCGCCCACAACAAATACATGCGGGTCAACAATGTGTCCGATTGCGCTGAACATCACCGCAAGGTCATAAGACATGTCGTCCACAATCTTTTCCGCGCGGGCATTCCCGTCCGCGGCGAGTTTGAACACATCCCCGGCATCCTGAATCTGATCTCCGAATACCGCTCTTCCCTTTCTCGTAATTGCCGTTCCACTGGCTTCATTTTCCACTGCTCCGGCATTCAGGATATTGTATTTCTCTCTGTTACGGTCAATGCAGATATTTCCGATCTCTCCCGCATGTCCGTTCTGACCGCTGACTACTTTCTGGTTGATCACCAGTGCCCCGCCAATGCCGGTGGAGATCGTCACATAATATACGATCGGATATCCTTTTCCAGCACCCTGTACAGCCTCTCCAAGCGCTGCCACCTTCACGTCATTGTCCATATATGCCGGCTTGCCGAAATGTCTGCTGATATAATCAGCGATCGGGAATCCGATCAGCTTCGGAAGATTGGTCGATACGATAATCTTCCCTTCCGCCGTATTAATCGGTCCCGGGATTCCCATTCCGATCCCTTCACATTCTTCATATCCATCCAGACTCTCGATCAGCGATATCATGGTTTCCATCACAGGCTCCGCTCCCCGTTCCGGATTGCTTCTGGTCTTCTCCATGCAGAGAATCCTTCCTTCTTCGTCTACGACAGCTGCCCTGATATTTGTTCCTCCGAGATCCACTCCGATATATTTTTTCATTATTCTTCCCACTCCCTACTTGTACTTCCGGTTATAGAGGTAGAGCAGGACAAGCAGTCCGGCGAGTCCGATCAGCTCCATCATAAGACCGGTAGCGCCGATATTTTTCTGTCCGATAACAATCAGCGCCAGGCAGACAACAAAAACAACTAATAAAATAATATTTTTCACAACATTACTCATACCACTGCCTCCTTATCCTTTCAGACCGCCCAGCGTCATACCTTTGGTCAGCTGTTTCTGTACACAGATATAGAGAATCAGTACCGGAATCATTACGATCACCAGACCGGCATACATGATACCGTAATTCGTTGCCGTTCTCTCCACAGCCATCAGATTTTTAAGTCCCACAGCAAGTGTACTGTGATCGTCCATGATCGTAAAGGCAATGATATATTCATTCCAGAACGACAGGAACTGGAACAGGATTACTGTCAGAATGCTTGGTTTGGCCATCGGTATCATGATCTGAACCATGGTTTTGAAATAACCGCACCCATCTATGTAGGCCGCCTCTTCAAATCCCTTCGGAAGAGTTTTAAAATAACCGCTCAGAAGATAGATGGAAAACGACAGCGAACTGGACGCGTAGATCAGCGACAGTATAAATCTGTTATCCAGGAAGAACTCAACGCCAAGCGTTTTATTCGCGTCACTGAGCATAAGGAAAATCGGAACAACAATATAGTTGATGTTTACAAAAAGTCCCGCCATAAACGCAATATTGAGAATCTTCTTTCCTTTAAAATTAAATCTGGAAAGCGCGTATGCTGCCGGGAGCGCAATGATCAGAAGAAGAGCCAGCGCCAGCGCGGTAACAATCACGGAATTCAGGAAAAATTTCCCCATTTCCGCATCTATAAACGCGGTGATATAGTTCTGATACTGCAGCTGTTTCGGCAGTGCCCATGGATTTGTCCCTTTTCCGATAAATTCCGCATTTCTCTTAAAGCTGGCCATAAACACCCATGCCACAGGCACGAGAATGGAAATCGTCATAGCGATCAGGGCCGCATAGACAACTACTTTGAATATAATCTTTGTAACTGGATTTTGTTTTTTCATCCCGCCTATGCCCCCTTTCTCAGAATTCCAGTACTTCTCTGTCTGTGATCTTGTTTACAACTGCAGCAAGCGCAAACGAGAAGATAAACACAACCACACCGATCGCCATGCCGTATCCGTATACTCCGGCGCCGTATGCCTGTTTGTACATATAGTTGAGGAATACCTCGGAATGCCCGTTCGGCCCGCCATCCGACATGATCTGAACGAACAGGAAACTTAAGTTAATCGTACTGATGATATAGAAAGTAAGCGTTGTACGGATATTGCTCCATACAAGTGGCAGCGTTACCTGGAAAAACATCTGGATCTCCGTTGCGCCGTCCAGCGATGCCGCCTCATAGAGATCCTGCGGAATCGCCGCCATACTTGCCATATACATAACCATATAATATCCGATAGCCTGCCATACAAGCGCAAAAATCACTGAATACAGAACAATCTTCTGATCTCCCATCCACTGGTGCGTCAGGCTGTCCAGACCGATCGCACTCAGAAACGTATTCAAAAGACCTGTACTCGGATTATAGATTGCACCGAAAATACCCGCTATAACCACGATACTCAATATGTTCGGGATATAGAAAATAATCCGGAAGAAATTCTTTCCTTTAAATTTTCCCCGGGACAGGATTGCCGCGAAAAGGATTGCGAAGAATATTGTACAAAGGGTAACCAGCACAATGATTGCAATCGAATTCTGCATTGCCTGCAGGAAATTCTTATCCTCGATCAGTGATTTGAAATTGTTAAATCCGACAAATTCTTTCCTGTTTGTAATGCCGCCCATGCGGTACAGAGACATCCTGAAAACATTGATGGTCGGAATAAAGATAAACAATGTAACCAGAATAGCTGCGGGTGCAATACAGAAAAACACAAACCTTCCCTGAGACCGTTTTCGATTCATATAATGTCTCCTTTCCTTTTAAAAACGGTGAGCCGCAACAACTCACCGTTTCCCCAGCATGTTTACTATGCTTCTATTTCTGTTATTCCATTGCGTCCGCGCATTTCTCCCAGACATCAGTGAGCTGTGACTGCCACTCATCCACTGTCATTTCACCGTTGCTGATCGAATCAATCGGTCCGTAAATAGAACCTTTCATGTCAAGTCCTTCGATCGGAGCTGTTGTAGCCCATGTTCCTGTAACTGCAACCACATCATCTCCTGTCTGGAAACTGCTCTTGATCACACCGTCCGGAAGTTTCTCCGCAGCGCCCTTCACCGGTACTACAATCGGAGAATCAGAAGTCTCTCCTGTCTCCTTGTTTGTTGTTGTATTTGACAGGCAGAGATCAACTACCGTATCAGAATACATGAATTTGATAAACTCTTTCGCAAGATCGATATTAGCCGCATCTGCCGGAATCCACATCTGCTCTGTAAATGTGTAAACCGCCTGGCTCTCATCCGCGCTCCACTTCGGAACACCCATTACGCCCCATTCGTACTCTGCCGGTGTTGTGTTGGCCATCTCGCCCACTACCCAGCTTCCGTTCGGCATAAAGAGCGCGTCTCCATCGATAACTGCCTGCTGGTTAATCTTGAATCCGCCATCTGTATTTGCATTAGATACTGTATCTGCCCAGATATTGTCGGAGGATACAAGCTGAGCAACTGTGTCAAGCACTTTTTTCCCTTCCTCGGATGTCCATGTATTTGCGTCATATGTCAGAGCATTGTTATAGAAATCCGTTCCGCCTGCCTGAGCGAGCATCGCGTAAATTGTCGCGTCAAAATATCCTGACTGAGGATATGTAAAGAGAGCTCTTCCATCCGCTTTTGCCTGCTGACCCAGCGCAAAGAACTCTTCCCATGTCGTCGGGAGCGCATACTGCTTTCCTTCACCCACGAGAGTCGCATTGTACCAGAAACCTGTCTGTGTATAGAAGATCGGTGCAAGATAAATCTTTCCGTCTCCGTAAGGCTGAGCTGCTGTTCCGTCAAGAATTCCATCCAGCATCTTTCCCTTAAGTTCATCATCAAACACGTCTGAGATATCCGCTACCGCCTGCTCTTTCAGCATTGTCTCTGTAAATCCGCTTTCCTGACCGAGATTATAGTATACAATATCCGGAATATCGCCGTTCTGGATGTCTTTTGTAAGAACCTGATCCAGCTCGGAGGACAGTTCCAGTTCAACCTTGCATCCTGTCTCTTCCTCAAATGCGGCGGTGATTTTCTCCCAGATCTCAGCGCCGTTTCCGCCTTCGAATGCAGCGACCTTCAGAACATTATCGCCACCCTCGCTTCCATTTCCGCCTTCTGCAGCATCATCTCCGCCGCTTCCGCATGCGGCGAGCATGGAAACAGCCATTGCAGAAACAAGTGATACGGAAATCAGCTTTTTCACAATTTTCTTTTTCATAAGATTTTACCTCCTTTATTCCTGTTGTCTTCATCATATCTTATTTCTATAAGCCCTTCCATACGGATATTGCCTTTTGTTTTATGATTATTGCTCTTTTAACATCTTTATTGCATAATTTATAAATTTTTTTGTCATTTCTCTCTGATATACTTGCTTTATGCCCATCTTTATTTGTATAATATTTACAACAAAAAGCAATATACTACAAATTTTTATTATATTTCTCAACACATACTACGGAGGATAACCATGAGCCACAGACACTATTCTATCAAAACAGACAGCATACCGAAAATGAATTCGCGGCTTCTCTCCATTTCACTTTCCAAAGACGAAAAGGACTGGAGCAGCGTCCCCCATACCCACCACTTTACTGAGATTTTCTTTGTCCTGAACGGAAAGGGGAACTTTCTTTTTCACAATGACATACGCCCCATTGAAACAGGTGATCTGATCATTATTCCCCCATATCTGGAGCACACGGAACAGTCCATTCCCGGTCTGCCTCTGGAATACTATGTGATCGGAATTGACGGCATTGCATTCCAGCCGAAAAACACAGAGAATACTGCTCAGATTTTCTGCAACTTCGACAACCGGCAGCTCATTGCCGATCTGTTTGCTCAGATTTATTTTGAAGTAAAAGAACAGCGGTATGGTTCGGACATGATCTGTCAGCATCTTCTTGAAATCCTGATTCTCCGCATTATCCGGTCCCAGCAGGTGATCCCTGTTTCGATCGATACTGTCCGCATGACAAAAGAATGCGCTCAGATCAAAGAATACCTGGACACAAACTACGCTCAGCACATTACGCTGGATAAACTCACCGGCCTGACACACATGAACAAGTATTATATGGCACACTCTTTTGCCAAATTCACAGGGCTCTCGCCAATCCAGTACCTGAACCGCCGGCGCCTTGAAACAGCCTGCCAGCTGCTCCGCGATACAGACTATTCTGTTTCCGACATTGCGGGCTCCACCGGTTTTTCCTCTCAGTCATACTTTACACAGATTTTCAGAAAAACCTACGGAATCACCCCTGTCAAATACCGGCAGTCCCACAACCAGAATTAAGAACTGCTGTTTTTCATATCGGACATAAAGAGCGGGGATCCGCCCGGTCCCGCAGATTTTCTCTGCTGACCGTCGCAGACCCCCGCTCTTCCTGTTCTTCGTCAGATTTTTCAGATCTCATACCAGCGAATCTCGTTCGCCTCAAGATCCAGACTGAAACTGCTGCCGTCCCCGCGATATATCGTTGTGCTCTGAGGCTCATATGTGTTATTAACCACACAGTATTTTCCATTCTTCACATAAGCGTGAACCTCTACATTATAATTTGTGCTGAACCATCTGTGAAGGTGCTCCTCCTCATGAGCGGCCCAGATAATTGACCGGTACAGGATACGGCTGTTTTCAAAACTGTACGGCAGACCGCTGATATAGACGCAGCGTCCTTTTCCAAAGTCACTGACCGCCATCTGCACCTCTCTGTCGCGCTGAACAAGAATCTTTGCGCAGTCAAGGGCGTACATGTTCTTCTTGCCCTCACCGAAGTCGATCTCGCCTTTACAGTCTTCTTTAATAAAATGATCATGCTCTTCCCAGTTGTATTTATCTACATTCAGTGTGAATCCTGTCTCTTTTTCCACTCCCATCACAGTGGCAAGCTGAAGGAAGTGTCCCTGATACTGATGTCCTGCCGGCTCTCCCACGCCGATAAAACCGCCTCCGTTATAGATGAACTTTTTCACAGTGCTTACGATTACTTCATCTGTCCAGTTTTCCCCTCCGGTATATGCCGTGTCCGCGTCTCCCACGTTGAGAATAACATCAACATCATCCAGAACAGACGGATTCTTCCTGATATCATCAAAACTTATGAACACCACGTCAAACGGAGCTCCGCTGAGCGCCTCGATCACTCCCGCGTAAGAATAATTCTGTTTATAGTAGATTGCATGGTGAACCATATGGTTTCCCCAGGCCCGCATTCTTCCCCAGCAGTTGAGGACCGCAACTTTTTTGATACAATACGGGGTTGTCCCTTTGATATTCTCATAAAGCGTCCTGAACTCGTCACATACGCTCTCCACATAATTCACAAATTCCGGGAACTGAAGAGCAAGTTTCAGATAACCGCCGTATCCGATACGGTCAATCGGCTTCCTCAGAATCGCTCTTCTCGCCGTCACCCAGTTCACCTTCGCTTCTTTTACCGGGTCTCCTCCCTCATGGAACACGTCCGGGAAGAAATACGGAAGCAGCCTTCCTTCCGTATATTTTACCCCTTCAATGTCACTGATCAGACGAAGAGTGGCTCCGTTTCCGACACTTCCAACAACCGCATCCAGCCCGATGGATTTGAATTCGTCCATAAACGGTTCCATGCCGATCCAGTGATCCCCCAGAAACATCATGGCTTCTTTTCCACATTCGTGAGTAATATCCACCATCTCTTTCGCGAGCTTTGCCACTTCTCTTCTCTGGAAATTCTGAAAATCACGAAATTCTTTTGATGGTATCCGATAGGTATTGTTCATATATCCCTGATCAATAATATATTCCGGGCGGAATTTATATCCTGCTTCCTTTTCAAACTGTTCCAGAATATACGGGCTTACCGAAGCGGAATATCCATACCAGTCCACATATTTTTCTCTTGCAAGTTCGTCAAAAATCAAAGTAAACTGATGGAAAAATGTCGTATACCGAAGTACATCCACATGGGGATTATCTGCAATAAACTTCCGCAGACGCTCCATGGAATACTCGTGTGTCTTCGGCTGACGTACGTCAAAGGTAATCTGCTTCTCAAAATTCGTCCATCCGTTTGTCACCGCGTTGTACATATGCACCGGATCCCACATGATATACGCAAGAAAACTCACCGTATAATCATGAAACTCCCTTGCTCCGCTGATCTTTACGTTTCCGCTTTCACTGTCATACGTCCACTGTGATACAGGCACAACATCCCCTGTTGTACGGTCTATCACTTCCCACCATCTCGCAATATCATCATGATCGTTCACTTTAAGCATGTCCGGATAGAGATGGTTCATCAGATGAATCTCCAGTTCCGGAGCCACGGCAGTATAGAACGGCGTCATGATATACATCTGCTGAATCTCATCCGGATTCGCCTTTGCCCACGCATTGTCTTTTCTTGTTGTATAATATGTGGAATACACCCTGGCATCCACACTTTTAAGTTCCTCCGGATAATCTGTTCCATCACAGTCTCGGATTGCGTCTGCCCCCCATCTGTCCAGAAGTTCCAGTGTCTCAGGCACCACATCCACATCCGTCGGGATCGTCACTCTTCCTTTTGTATGTTCCTTCACCGTCATTCTCCTCTCTTTACGCCGATTTTTATCTATCATAATTGAAAATCTCGGAGAGCGTCAATGCGCACCTTGCTTACATTTTTATGTTTCTTGCGTATTGTACGGTTTCTGACAATCTTTTTTCACATTTTTCAAAACGAAAAATAGTCGCTGCAGAAATAATTTTGCATCAGCAAAAAAGAAATTCAAAAATCCAAAAACTGTATATATTCAATATTGACAGTCAGCACATTGTCGTGTATACTGTGCTTATCAAGTAAGTACAGTATAGTTTTCTTACAAAGATACAGTCTCAAGAAAAAGGAGTGAATCATATGAATCAGGAATATATATCTATTCAGCATTTATCCAAGAAGTTTGATAAAGACTTCGTATTAAAAGATGTAAACGCAGTTCTCGACAGAGGGGAGATCCTTGGTTTTCTGGGGCCCAGCGGCGCAGGGAAAACAACAACTATCAAGATCCTGACCGGTCAGCTGCGTCCCACTTCCGGCGAAGCAGAAGTTCTTGGCATTCCCTGCGACCGAATCGATGAACGGATCTATGAACAGATCGGCATCGTAACCGACACAAGCGGCGTCTACGAGAGGATGACTGTCTACGATAACCTGAAATACTTCGCCCGCCTGCTGAATGTCTCCCTTTCTGAAATCGATCCTCTTCTGAAGCGGATCGGCATGTACGAGCAACGGAAAAAAACAGCCGGTAAACTCTCAAAAGGACAGACACAGCGCCTGATCCTCGCAAGAGCGATCCTTCACAGACCAAAAGTGCTGTTTCTCGATGAACCCACAAGCGGACTGGATCCTTCCACCGCCGTGGAGATTCACAATCTTCTTCTCGAATTAAAATCGGAAGGGATGGCGATCTTCCTCACCACCCATAACATGGAGGAAGCCACGAAACTCTGTGATCATGTAGCGCTGTTAAATGAAGGCGTAATCGTTGAATACGGTTCTCCGGAAGAAATCTGCCTGAAATACAACCGCACAAAACGGTATCGCGTACAGCTGACAGACGGCACAAAAATGACACTTGCACAGGATCAGGACACAGCGGGAAAAATTATGCTCTGGATGAACGATAACCGGATCGAAACACTGCATTCCTGCGAGCCTACACTGGAAACCGTATTCTTGGAAGTAACAGGGAGGGAATTAAAATGAAAGCAATCACATTAAAACCGGTTCATCTCCGGAAACTTGCAGCAATCTCAGAAGTAAAGGGAAAAGCTCTCTTCAGTAAAAACTTTATCATTATGCCTGTCTTTTCCATCGGATTTACTTTCCTGATGGATCTGATCTACGGGAATGTCATCGGAAATGCCTTTAACAAAGTCCCCATGAGCGCCTATGCGCTTGCGATCGGAACACTGATGAACATCTCCATGATGGGAATCTATGTGGCGGCAGCCGCTCTGGCGGAGGAGAAAGAAAAAAATACACTTCGCACACTGATGACATCCTCGGTAAACGGACTGGAATTTTTTCTCGGGAGTCTGATCCCCGTTGTGCTCATGACTGTTCTTGTAAACGTCATCTGCGTATTCATTGTCCGCCTGCCCATGACTCCAGCTCAGTGGGGCGGTTATCTGGCTGTTACCACTGTTTCAGCCATCATTGCCACAGTTGTCGGGATGCTCTTCGGCATCTTTGCGAAGAACCAGGTATCGGCCAGTACCATCACCACCCCGGGAATTCTCATTTTAATGATGATTCCCATGTTTTCGGGGCTGAACGAGACCCTGGAAAAGATATCCGGCTTTTTCTTCACCGGGATTACATTTGATCTGGTTGCAAATATTAAAAACGGATCTGCACTGATTGATGCACGCGGAATTCTTGTTCTCACAGCAGAACTGATTCTTTCCATTGTTCTTTTCCTTTTCCTTTACAGGAAAAACGGATTTGAGAGGTGACGCCATGGAAATTATTTTGAGCAGCGCAAGCGAAAAGCCAATCTACGAACAGATCACCTCACAGATTAAAGAGATGATTATGACAGGGGAATTAAAGCCCGGAGAAGCCCTTCCCTCCATGCGCAAACTGGCAAAAGATCTCCATGTGAGCGTGATTACTACGCAGCGTGCCTATGATGACCTGTCAAAAGACGGATTCATCGTCACAATCCCGGCAAAAGGCACCTTTGTTTCCACACAGAACCAGGATTTCATCCGCGAGGAGAATCTCAGACGGATCGAGGGTCTGCTCTCAGACGCCGCGCGCCTTGGAAGGGAAAACGGCCTGTCTCTGGAAGAATTAGAGAAAACATTAGAACTTGTCTACACGGAGGAGTAACACAGATGGAACACGCAATACAGGTAAGAAACCTGACAAAAAAATACAAAGACTTCACACTGAATGATATTTCCTTTGACCTGCCCAGCGGCACCATCATGGGGCTGATCGGCGAGAACGGCGCAGGAAAATCCACGCTTATCAACGCCATCCTCGGCATATCGGAGTCCGATTACGAACAGGCGGATATCCTTGGGTATGACATCGCCTCCCAGGGCAGCTTTGCCCGCGAAGATGTCGCGACCATCTTCTGTGACTCTCATTTTGACCAGGAGTTTACGCCGCTCTTTCTCGGAAAGATGCTCTCGAAAGTATACAAAAACTGGGATCAGAAGGCATATATGAACTATCTGGAGAGATTTGATCTCCCCTTAAAAAAACGATTAAAAAAGATGTCCACCGGAATGCGTGTGAAAGTGGAATTCGCCGCCGCACTGAGCCACCACCCGAAGCTTCTCGTTCTGGATGAGGCTACCAGCGGACTGGATCCCGTATTCCGCGATGAACTTCTCGATATCCTGCGGGAATTCACAGAAGATGAGGAACACTCCGTGTTCATCTCCTCCCATATTACAAGTGATCTGGATAAGATCGCCGATTACATCGCGTACCTTCACGAAGGAAATCTGCAGTTCGTCTCATCATATGATGATCTCAGGAATAATTACGGCATCATCAACTGCGGACAGCAGTTCTTTGACGCGCTGAGCAGGGAAGATATCGCAGCCTATCGAAAAGAAGCCTACAGCTATCGGGTTCTTGTGAATAACCGGCAGAAACTGCGCCAGGTATTTCAGGACATTCAGATGGAGAATGCATCCATCGAAGATATCATGGTATTTTATGTGAAAGGGGAAAAAGTACGATGAAAGGAATTATACTCAAAGATCTCTATGACAATTTCCGGATAGGAAAAAATCTGGCTTCCTATATCTTCGGAGGAGGATTTATCATCCTGTTCGCTCTCCTCTTTTCCGCAGGAGTGTCCACACAATTCAGCTTTGGCTGGCTCATCATGATGACATCAACCATATTCTCATCATGCACTCTTGAATCAGCCTGTGAACAGGACGAAAAGGCAAACTTCAATCGACTTTTAATCTCCTTTCCCCTGTCCAAAACACAAATTGTACTCTCCCGCTACCTGCTGACGCTCTGCTGTATCGGAGCAGCCAATCTGCTGACCCTGCTGCTGACTCTGTATACCGTATTTTTCCGGCATTCCTTTTCATTGAAAATGGGGTTTGCACTCTGGGCTCTGGGATTGGCAATCAGCATCCTGTTCTCCGGAATCAGCATCATATGCTACTATCTTCTTGGGAAAAAGAACGGCACCATTGTTTATACGATCCTGTTTTTCATTTTAGCTGTTGTCTACAATGTTTTTATAGTGTCATTACAGAGCTTCGGAATCATCACCATAAACTGGACCTTCCTGCTGATCATCAGTATTCCGGTTTCTATCGTAGTCTTTGCATTAAGCTTTCTGATATCCAACTGGATATTCAAAAGGAGATACTCATAGTATCTCCTTTTTCTGTAATATTCCGCTATTCGGCCTTCTCCTCCGAAAGAAGATTTTTCATGCTCCGCAGGCTGATCGCCAGTGTGGATGTATTATGAAACAGCGCGGAGGTGGTCGGCTGGATCACTCCCGCAACGCCAAGTCCGATCAGCCCCGAATTGATTCCCACGATACCGCGGTAATTTTTCCTGATCCGCCGCATCATCAGATCGGAGAGCTTTTTCAGCGTCACGACCTCTCTTAAGTCATCCGCGGCAATGGTGATATCCGCGATCTCCCGGGCAATCTCCGCCCCGTCGCTGATGGCGATTCCCGCATCCGCGGCGGACAGAGCCGGAGAATCATTGATTCCGTCGCCGATCATGATCACTTTCCTGCCGGCGGACTTCTCCTTCTCCACAAACGCCGCCTTATCCTCCGGCAGCACTTCGGAGTAGTATTCGTCCACGCCCACACGCTTTGCAATCGATGCGGCGGTGCGCTCGCTGTCTCCGGTCATCATAACGACTTTCGAGATTCCTTCCTTCTTCAGCATCCGCACCATATCCGATGCTTCCTCCCGGAGCGGATCCTCGATGCAGATCACTGCGGTCAGTTTCCCGTCAATGGCAAGGTACAGATGCGAATACTCCGCCGGGAGAGCGTCAAAGCGTTCCCTGCATTCCGGACGGATGGTACATCCCTCATCCTCAAACACAAAATGACTGCTTCCGATCACTACCTTCCGTTCATCAATATAGGAAGAAATGCCGTGCGCCACAATATACTCTACTTTGGAGTGCATCTCCTCGTGATACAGCTTTTTCTTCTTCGCCGCGTCCACCACAGCCTTCGCCATGGAGTGGGGAAAATGTTCTTCCAGGCAGGCTGCGATCCGGAGAGCCTCATCCGCCGGATAGTCTCCGAACACTTCGACCTGTACCACTGTCGGTTTCGCTTTTGTGAGGGTTCCGGTCTTGTCAAACACAATCGTATCCGCCTCTGCCACAGCTTCCAGATATTTGCCGCCCTTTACCGTGATTCCGTGCTGTCCTGCCTCACGGATCGCCGAGAGTACTGTAATCGGCATGGCAAGCTTCAGGGCGCAGGAGAAATCAACCATGAGTACGGACAGCGCCTTTGTCGCGTTCCGGGTCACAAGTCCCACAATCCCCGTTCCGAGCAGTGTATATGGCACCAGCTGATCCGCCAGGTGCTCTGCCTTGCTCTCCAGTGAGGATTTCAGTTTCTCCGAATCCTCGATCATAGTCACAATCTTCTCGAATCTGGTGGAGCCGGACACCGCCTTCACCACAATCTCAAGCTCACCTTCCTCCAGCACGGTACCGGCATATACGATCTTGCCCTTCTCTCTTCTGACCGGAATGGATTCCCCGGTCAGGGACGCCTGATTCACCATCCCCTCACCGGCATACACTTCC
Organism: Candidatus Mediterraneibacter vanvlietii; assembly: GCA_019113645.1. GTDB lineage: Bacteria > Bacillota > Clostridia > Lachnospirales > Lachnospiraceae > Mediterraneibacter > Mediterraneibacter vanvlietii. Next base: position 35,102 of record DXGZ01000135.1, read on the forward strand.
CCGTCAAAAGGAATGACATTTCCCATATGAACGACAACAATATCTCCGGGTCGGATGGAAGAAGAATGAACAAGTACTTCGCTCTCATCCGTCTTCAGCCAGACCTTCTTCACGTTCAGCGACATGCTCCGCGCAAGGTCGCCTACTGATTTCTTGTGGGTCCACTCTTCCAGAAGTTCCCCGATCCCAAGGAGGAACATCACCGAACCCGCAGTTTCAAAGTCTCCCCGGAACACAGATACTCCGATGGCAGTGGCATCCAGAACCGGAACTTCGATCTTTCTCTTTGCCAGGCAGCGCACACCTTTCCAGATATAGCGCATGGCCTTGAACGTCATCCACACCTTTCGGATCGGATAGGGCACGATCAGCTTCCCTCCATAATGGAGGAGGGTCTTCATAATCAGTTTTTCCCGATAAGAAGAATTCAACTCCCTGCCGGAACCGGCAAGCACGTTCTCCGGGACCTCCGTCTTCTCATAGCAGAACCCCTGCAGAAGAACGATGATCTCTTCCCGGCTTCCTGTATAGCGGATCACGGCATCTGCGGTGCGCTCATATACCTTTGCATCCGTTATATTTTCCTGCTGCACGAGGAACCAGCAAAGAATATCCGCCTGCTCACATGTCATTATTCCCTGAACAACATGTATTCGCAGGCGGCCTTCTATCTCATGTTTTATGATAAATTTCATAGCTTGCTATACAGTCTCTTCTCTGAAATCTTCCGCACCTCTGTCATTGTCTGTCTCATCCGCAGAAGCCGTCTCCGCTTCGTCTTCCTTTACGGCCGCCGCTTCTTCCGCTGCTCTCTTCTCATTGATCTGCTGCGCTTCAGCAAGTATGTCCTCCGCGTTCTCCTGTACCGTAGTCGCCGTCTTCATCACGCAGTCCTTCGCCCGCAGCGCTGCCGCTGTGCAGTTCGTATAGACCTTCTTCGCGTCCTTGCTGGAGAGCATCTTGACTCCAGCTGTTCCGAAGAGAACTCCTCCTGCAAATAATCCGATCTTTTTTAATGTTGAAATACTTACCAAAATAAATTACCTCCTATTTGTGCTTATAACCTGTGTAAAATACCATTACAAAACAAAAAACCGCAGCCCACGCCCAGAACCTGTGCTGTTTCACGCCACATCACTTCCTTTATTAAAATATGCAAATTAATTTTGAACTTTAATTTTCTCTATCTTTTGATCTTTCAGATAACCACATGTGCGCATTCCCTCCCGGACAACCTTGTTCCAGTTCCCAGGGGAAAGATAACAGATCGTATGATCATCCAGAACGATCTCGCAGCCTTCGCCATCTTCGGCGTCATCTCTGCACTCCACCTTGTACATATTCTTCCGGCTGATCGCTCCGATCTCCTCAAGAGCATTTACCATCCGGTAGACAGTCGCCACCCCGATCTTTGAGTCGGATTTGGCTGCCTTGTAAAAAATCTCCTTGCAGCTTGAACACTCATTCTCGAGGATAATATCAATCAGCACCAGACGCTGCTTTGTGATACGGCATCCATTATCTTTTAATTTTTCAATAATCTGTTCTTTCTTGCTCACGGCCGCCTCCTGACATCTAAAACAGCAAACAGCCACCGGAAATACTGCTCCGCCTGTTGCTGCTTTCATGCATACTATCTGTTGCTGCATTCTTATGAAATACCCGTGACCTTGAATCCCTCTCTCTCAACAGCATGTTTCAGATCCGCTTTCTCAATTTTCCTGTCGCAGGACACCTCTGCGCTGCCCCTGCTCAGACTCACCTTTGCCGTGACTCCGTCCAGAGCATTCAGCGCATTTGTCACACTGTTGACACAGTTCTTGCAGTGCATCCCGGAGATTTCGATAGTATAATGACCGATCACAGGTCCTTCCAGTTTCTTTTTCTTTGGTTTCCGGGCCCTGATCGTGCCGGAACCGCCGCCGCAGCAGGCACCTTCTCCTTTGAAATGCTTAATCGACTCTTTCACCGCGAATATCAGCAGCACAACAAGTAAGAGAATAATAATCGCATTCGTCATAACTATCCTTCTTTCACATTATGAAATACTGACAACCTGATAGCCTGTTTTCTCAACCGCCTCTTTTAAAATCTCATCGCTGATTTCCCTGTCATATGCTATTTTCGCCGTTCCTTTTGAAAGGCTGACTTCAGCGCGTACTCCATCGATCCGGTTGAGCACCAGGGTCACATTTCTTGCGCAGTGCTCACAGGTCATTCCCGATATTTTCATTCTTTTTCTTCCAATCACCCGTCCAAGCTTCTTTTTCGGCATTTTTCTACTGCCCGGGCAGTTTCCTCCCGCCGGACAGCCAATACATTTCACACCGCTTTTTTTAGCCTTTACAATATATGTAACCGCGCCTCCGATCAGAAACGCCAGGATGAGGAGTACAATAATATCCGCCATTTCAATACATCATCCTTTCATTCAATGCCAAACGGTGGACAAAGTAAGCTTCCCTGTCCACCGCCAGTCATCTTAATTATGCCTTCGCATGCAGGCTGTATTCTGCCGCAAATTCTTTATCAGACTTGCGGATTCTCCATATAATAATAGCAGCAAATACCAGAATTGCAATCAGTCCGGGAACAAATGCTGTTCCAAGAGCTCCTGTCGTAACCAGAGTGCCGATCTGATATACAAGAAATGCAACCGTATATCCTGTGGCAAGCTGGAGGCAGATACCGCCAAACAGCCATTTTCCACTCTTCATCTCAGAGTTCATCGCGCCGAGAGCCGCGAAGCACGGCGGTGTGTAAAGGTTGAACATCAGGTATGCCAGCGCCGCTGCTTTTGTAAGTCCCATAATTGCAGCGACTTCATTTCCGCTTCCGACCAGCGCCAGTTCCTCTGTATCGATCAGGTTTGTAACTCCGTAAACAACAGCCAGAGTACCTACCACATTCTCTTTTGCGATAAATCCTGTAATCGCCGCAGCAGCGAGCTGCCATACGCCGAATCCAAGCGGGATGAACAGAATCGCGAACGGATGCGCGATGCCTGCGAGGATGGAGGTGCCCTCCGCTCCTTCTTCCACAAGCTGGAACTGCCAGTTAAAGCTCTGCATGATCTGCACGACTGTATTGCACACCAGAATGATGGTTCCGGCTTTCACAATATAAGCCTTACCACGCTCAAGCATAGATACGCATGCTCTCTTCAGGCTTGGAATCTTATATTCCGGAAGCTCAATGATGAAGAAAGATTTACGGTATTTCTGTCCTGTGATTCTCTTGACAAGCAGCGCTCCCAGCAGAACGAGCACAATACCCACCAGATACATGGTTGCCGATACCCACCATGCATCAGCAAAGAACGCTCCCGCAAACAAAGCGATTACCGGAATCTTCGCTCCGCACGGCATAAACGGTGTGAGCATTGCCGTTGTACGGCGCTCTCTCTCGTTACGGATCGTACGGGAAGCCATGACACCGGGGATTGCACATCCGGTACCGATTACCATGGGGATAACGGATTTTCCGGAAAGTCCTACTCTCTTGAAGATCGGGTCAAGCACAACTGTTGCCCTTGCCATGTAGCCGCAGTCTTCCAGAAGAGCAATCAGGAAATACATTACCATTACCAGAGGCAGGAAACCTACTACCGCGCCAACGCCTCCGATGATACCGTCAACAAGAAGCGCGTACAGCAGCGGATTGGCGTTCTCCATCAGTCCGCCAACCCAGCCCTGGAATGTCTCAATCCATCCCACCAGCCAGTCTGCGATCCAGGTTCCCACTGTCGTCTGGGATATGTAGAACACAAGGAAAATGACAACCACGAAAATCGGAATACCGATAATCTTATGCGTGATAATACTGTCAATCTTATCCTGGAAGTTTTTGTCCTTTGTGAAGACTTTTCTCTTCTCCACCTGTTTCACAATGCCGTTTACAAACTCAAAACGTTTCCTGTCGGCAGCTTCCACCGCTTTCTTGTCATGCAGGTCGATATCAGCCTGAACGTAAGGAGCTTTCTGTCCCTTCCCGTTTAAAGCCACAGCCGCAGCGACAACCTCCTTCAGTCCCTCGTGTCCCGAAGAAGTGGAGATCGTCTTGATCACCGGGCATCCCAGTTTCTCAGACAGAAGTTTCTCATCGATCTTCGTCTGCTTCTTCTCGGTAATGTCGCTCTTGTTCAGAGCCACAACCACAGGAATCCCAAGCTCCAGGAGCTGGGTGGTAAAGAAGAGGCTTCGGCTCAGATTCGTCGCGTCCACGATATTGATAATCGCGTCCGGATTTTCATGCTTCACATAACTGCTTGTGATACTCTCCTCCGAAGTGAACGGAGACATAGAGTAGGCACCCGGCAGATCAACCGCAACCAGCTCCTCCGTTCCATTGTAATAGACCTTTTTGATCAGGCTTTCTTTTCGTTCCACCGTAACACCGGCCCAGTTTCCAACGCGTTCATTTCTTCCTGTCAGCGCATTGTACATCGTGGTTTTACCGCTGTTAGGATTTCCTGCAAATGCAATTCTCATTTACAATTCTCCTCCTTCATTCCGATTAGCATAGACTAACCTTGGTGCAAAAAAAATAGTAAATAAATTACTATTTTCTTTAAATATTTTATATTGAAATAGCTTTCGCTAAATCAGTATCAATATTATATCTTCCATCCTTGATGGAAACCACACAGCCGCCTCTTACCCTGGAAACCACGGTAATCGGTTCACCGCTGTAACACCCAAGGGAAAACAGAAAAGCTTCCATATCCTCATCATCTGTCACAATATCCTTTATGATATACTCTTCGCCCTCTCTGGCATCCAGTAAATTCATATCCGTCAGTCCTCTCACTTCAGTTTATATGCCGTTTTCAGTTATATACTGCTCCGGTTATATTCTATTTCATCTATATGCATTTATGCGAATTGTTTCATCTAACAAATGGTAGTTTAAACTAACTTCCTTTATTTGTCAATGCTTTTTGAATTATTTTCTCAAAAAATGTAACAGTTCAGCCGCGCCAGCCGGAAATTTGGATTGCCGGAAATTTGGATTTGCTGTCACAGATTGAATATGATATACTTACTAGAAAGTATTTAAAAATATGAGCGAGGTGAATCACATGCACGGAAATGAATCTGCCGAAAACTATCTGGAAACGATCCTGATCTTAAGCCAGCGCCTCCCCGTAGTACGTTCTGTAGATGTTGCGACAGAGCTGAACTTTAAGAAATCCAGCGTCAGCGTAGCGATGAAAAAATTAAGGGAAAGCGATAATATTATCGTCTCTCCGGAAGGATATATCACCCTTACCGAAAGCGGAAAAAAAATTGCCGACTGCATTTACGAACGGCACACTCTTCTTTCATCCTGGCTGGAGCGTCTCGGCGTGAATCCAAAGACAGCCGCGGAAGACGCATGCCGCATCGAACATGTAATCAGCGCGGAGAGTTTTGAAGCAATCAAACGGCATATAAAATAAGCGGGTCAGCAATGCTGATTCCGCTTATTTTTCTGTCCGTATCTGCAAGTTTTCTATCATCAACTATTCAATCTGAGCAAGAACTTCCTTCAGTTCATCCGCCGACCTTCTCAAACGCTCTTCTTCCTCTGCATTCAGGCTGATCTCAAGCACCTGCTCTGCCCCACGGCTTCCTATAACAGCCGGGATACTCAGGCACAGATCACTCAAACCGTATTCTCCATTCAGCGACACAGACACAGGCACCACTGTATGGCTGTCACGAACGATCGCTTCGGCAATCTTTGCCGCCGCCATGCCGATTCCGTAATAGGTTGCGCCTTTTCTCTCTATAATCTCATAAGCGCTGTCCCGTACTGCATGGTAGATCTCGTCCTTTTCTTTCGTAAAATCGCGAAATCCTCGTATCTTCGCAAATTCATCAATACTGATCCCGTAAATATTCGCACAGCTCCATACTGCCAGTTCGCTGTCTCCATGCTCTCCTGCTATGAACGCATGCACATTCCTGCTGTCGACATTCAGCTTCTCGCTGACCAGATATTTCAAACGCGCCGTATCAAGAACCGTTCCGGAACCAATCACCCTTTCTTTTGGAAATCCGGATTCCCTGAGCGCCACCTCGGTCAATATATCCACAGGATTGGACACAATCAGAAGAATTCCTTCACAGTTTACCCTTTTCACCTCACTGATAATCGAGCGCATAATACGGGAATTCTTCTGCACAAGATCGAGCCGCGTTTCACCCGGTTTCTGATTTGCCCCGGCAGTAATGATCACAACCGCAGCATCTGCAATATCCTCATAAGTTCCTGCATAGATATCCATCGCATGGGCGAAGGGCAGACCGTGACTTATATCCATAGCCTCGCCTTCTGCCTTTCCCTGTGCCGCATCCAGCAGCACCATTTCCGAAAATGTTCCCTTCTGCATCAGCGTATACGCTATTGTTGATCCTACGAATCCACAGCCGATCACGGCCACTTTCTGTATATTAATCATATTTCACTTCTCCTCTCTGATTTTTTACTTATCTGTTTTGTCTGTTCTTTTCCTTCCATTCAGATAATCCCTAGTAAATTACTAGGATTTATCTCTGTCCTCATTATATTATATTTTCCAGAAAAAGCAAGAGGTTGTATGGTATTTTTTCCCATACAACCTCTGTAAAATTTTTCACTACTTTAATTGAGCCATTTATTCCGTCCCTGCTTCTCTATTTACACTCTCTTCTCATAAAGGAATCTCTCCGGAAGGGAAATGTTGAATCCCTTCTCGAGTTTTCTGAAATTATCCGGCGTAATCGTCTGCGTCTTCTGCGGAACCATGGACAGTACTTTTATCAGAATCTCCGCCGACTTTTCAATCGTATGCATCAGTCCAAAGGTAAGATCAAATGTCTCACCTGAGCAGAACATGCCGTGATGCGCCCAGATAACCGCATTGTACTTTTCCATCAGTTTGCTCGTCTCAACTGCTATCTCGCGTCCGCCCGGAACCATCCAGCCGATCACGCCCACACCTTCCGGAAATACAACCGGGCATTCTGTTGCCATTTCCCAGAGTTCTCTTGTAAATACTTCATCATTCAGCAGGAGTACAAATGTAAGAGCGATTGTATTCGTTGTATGCGCATGATAGATTACTCTGTGCTTGCCGCCCGTCAGTTTCTTTTTCACTTCGTGGTTCATCAGATGGGTCGGAAGCTCACTTGTCGGACCGCCGCCCTCTACGAGTCCCCAGCGGATTCTGTAGTTGTGTCCCTGCTCATCCACTTCGATAATAGCCAGGCAAGCCTCCGGATCAACTGCAATGTTTCTGAAATATTTTCCCGTTCCGGTCACGAGGAAATACTCTCCTGCAAGACCGGGTACGTCTGTTCCAATCGGCTGCCACGGCGTATCTGTATACAAACGTCCGCGAATCGCGTCTACCTCGCCTTTTTTCAGTCTGTAGGAAAGATTGCCGCCATTTCTCTCATGCCATCCAAGTTTGTATCCGTCATCTGCCATTTTAATAAAATCCTGCATGAATTTCGATTCCAATACTTTCATTTCATTTCCTCCAATCAAAACGAATCAAAATATGTTTTTGCATTTTACATGTTGTTTTGTGTTGTTTTTAACGGATTTTTATGTTGTTTTCCGTTGTTTTTATTCTATCACACTTTTCTGCGAATGCAACATGTTTTTCTCATTTTGTTAATATTCAACAGTTTCTCTATAGATTCTTCCCTGTTTCCGTAATATTTTTTCATTGTGACAAATATGAACTCCACATAATTCCACGTTTTTAATGTTGCTTTTCGCTTTCCGCCGCATTATATTGTATTTGAGAGGCAGAACACCTGCCGACAGCATTTATTTCACGAAAGGGGATTCAACCATGTTAAACGAAAAAGTAGCAGAACTTCTTAACACGCAGATCAATAAAGAGTTCTATTCCGCCTACCTGTATCTCTCATTTTCAAATTATTTTTCAGACGAGGGGCTGGACGGATTCGCGAACTGGTATCGGATTCAGGCACAGGAAGAGCGCGACCACGCAATGCTTTTCATCCAGTACATGCAGAACAATGATGCAAAGATTACTTTTGAAGCCATCAACAAACCGGAAAGCGAATTCGATAATCACATGGCAGTTCTCGAGGCAGGACTGAAACATGAACGCTATGTAACAGGACTGATCAATAACATCTACGGAGCTGCTTATGACCTGAAAGATTTCCGCACCATGCAGTTCCTCGACTGGTTCGTAAAAGAGCAGGGAGAAGAAGAGACAAACGCAACCGACCTCATCAAAAAGATGGAACTGTTCGGATCAGATCCGAAGAGCCTGTACCTTCTGGATCAGGAGATGGCGGCACGCACCTACGCAGCTCCATCTCTTGTACTGTAATCACTTAGAAAATAATCAGAGTTAAAAAAACGAAAAGCAGCACATGGCTGCTTTTCGTTTTTTCATTACCGACTGCTCTCTGAACGATTTGTCCGCAAACTCGGATCTTACAATATATGTTTCTTCTTAAAGATAAGGATACACCCGACAATGACAACAATACTGAGTACCACGACTGCCGGATACCCGTTCTCCAGCCCGGGCATGTCCTTAAAGTTCATTCCAAACCATCCGGTGATCAATGTCAGCGGGAAGAATATGGTGGATATCACGGTCAGGAACTGCATATTGCTGTTCTGCTTTGCGTCAATCTGGGCCTGATACGCCTCTTTTACCTGCTGCGCATATTCCAGGAGATGGCTCGTCCGGCTCATGAGACGGTCCGCGCGGTCCGTCAGCGCTCCGAAATATTTCAGCTGTTTCTTCAGGAAAAAGCCGTTTTCGTTCTCCTCCAGCTCTTTCGTCAGATCCATGATTTCATCATAATAGCTTCTGAGATTCAGCAGTTCCCTGCGGATCGGCATCAGCTTTGACTGAAAATTAGCAATATGCTCCTGGCTCACATCTTCTTCCATCCGAAGAAGTCTTCTCTCATATGCAACAAGCATCTCCTGGTCACGGCTTATGAACTCAGAAATATAGTTATAGATAAATCGCTCCTTCGTCTCTCCCTGATGCGTCTTTTTCTGCTGGATACGCCGGATAAGACGTTCCGTAAAATCTTCATCATCAACAATAACCACATTGCTCCGGTTGACAAAGAAATACATTCTGTATCTGCTCCCCAGCACATCAAGCAGTTTGGGAATACACAGCGTTCCCACAACACAATCCTGCTGGTTCTCCAGTCGGCAGAACCCGATCTTCGCTATGTGTATTTCATTTTCATATATGATCCCTGCCTTTGCCAGCGTTGCTTCCGCATGGCGTGAATCTGTGACAAATACTGCCGGGACCTGATCCGCCTCCCATTCTTCCTCACTGATCGGAAGAAGCTGTTCGCCAAATTTAAATATCATTCTACCACCTTACGTCTGTTTCTATTTTTCTTCCTCCGTGCTTTCCGCCGCCTGTCCGGCATTTCTCTGCGCTATGCGGTCATATGCCTCCTGGTAGAGAATCTCCTGGGAATTGATTGCTTCCCCTTCGCTTTTTACAAGTGTATATCTGCCATCCGCACCCGCTGCTCTTGCTTTCCTGTTATCGCTTAACATCAGATCAAAGAGTGCACGGACACGGTTTCTGATCGCCTGTGAATAAATCGGCGCCGCAACCTCGACTCTCTTCACTGTATTTCTTGTCATGAAATCCGCGGAAGAAATATAGTATTTCGCTCTCTCGCCGCATCCGAAAATATAGATTCTCGAATGTTCAAGGAATCTTCCGACAATGCTGATAATCCGGATATTATCTGTCTCGCCTTTCACGCCCGGAATCAGACAGCAGATGCCTCTCACGATCATGTCAATCTTCACTCCCGCACGGGACGCATCGATCAGCTTGTCGATGAGTTTCTTGTCCGTCAGTGAATTCAGCTTCAGACCGATATAGGCTTCCTCGCCGTTTTTCCTGTGTTCAATCTCTTCATTGATCATATCGATAATCCGTGACTGCAGGCATTTCGGGGCCACCAGAAGATGTTCTGACTCTTCCACTGTCTCGCCTTTCGTCAGAGCCTGGAATACTCTCGCAGCGTCCATTCCGATCTGATCGTTTGCGGTCATAAGAGAGAGATCTGTGTAAAGTCTTGCAGTCTTCTCGTTATAGTTTCCTGTACCGATCTGAGTGATATATTCGATTCCGTCTTCGCCTTTTCTTGTAATCAGGCAAAGTTTGGAGTGCACCTTATACCCTTCCAGACCATAGATAATCTGACATCCGGCTTTCTCCAGCATACGGGACCAGCGGATATTGTTCTCCTCATCAAAACGGGCGCGAAGCTCCACAAGCACAACAACTTCTTTTCCATTTTCCGCAGCTTCACAGAGCGCCTCGATGACCTTGCTCTGTTTTGCCAGTCTGTAAAGAGTCATCTTAATGGAAATCACACTGTCGTCTTCAGCCGCCTCGTTCAGCATGCGCAGGAACGGACGGATCGACTCGTACGGATAAGAGAGAAGCTTGTCCTCCTCTTTAATCTGGCTGAGAATGCTCTCCCCATCTCTGAATGATGCGGATTTCTGCGGCACTCTCTTCTCATAAAACAGCTCCGGATTCATGCGGAGCAGATCCTGAATCTTATAGACAAAAGAAAGATCCAGCGGCGCCTCGCTGCGGAATACACGCTCCGGAAGCACATCCAGGTACCGGCACAGGGCCTCTACCACAGATTCATCGATCTCACGTGACATATCCAGACGAACCGGTGAAAGTTTCTTCCTCTCTTTCATCAGATCCGCCATAAACTCCCTGTAATCAAGGTCTTCATCATACAGCGCATCCGCGTCAATATCCGCATTTCTCACAACGCGGATCAGAGATTTTCCCTTTACCTTATAGCCTTTGAACACTTTGCCGATATAGTGAAGGATCAGATCCTCTGAGAGGATATATCTTCCCTTTCCACCCGGAAGCTCAATCAGCCTCTCCACCATGTTATTGGTGCAGGGGATAATACCGATTCTCTCTTTGCCGCTTCTCGTCTCAAGTACCACAACGGCATAAATATCTTCATTCTTAAGGAACGGGAACGGCTGTCTCTTTCCGACAATCGTCGGGGAACTCAGCGGAACAATCTCACGGTTAAAGTACTGTTCGAGGAATTTCTTCTCCTCAGACTTTGCAACCGTAAAATCGATCAGTTTAATCCCATACTCTTCCACTTTCTCCATAACAGCATGGTATGCCGCGTCTTTCCTCTTATTCAGACGTTTTACTTCCTTGAGAATCGCTTTGATCTGCTCCTCTGACGTCATATTGGTCTTATTATCTCTGATTTTTTTATTCACAAGCATCTGATCCTGAAGCGATCCCACACGAACCATAAAGAATTCGTCAAGATTGCTCTGGTAGATCGACACAAAATTCATTCTCTCACAGAGCGGCACTTCCGGATTCTCAGCTTCCTCAAGCACCCTTTCATTGAATTTCAGCCATGACAGTTCCCGGTTTACATACAGATTTTCCATTTTTTCCTCCTTAGAATTCAGCATAATTTACTGCTGTCTGCAATTAATTTGTATAATACGCTTTTCTTTCCGAATAATCAACTTCAAAGATTATTCTTTCTCACAATCTTCGCACTGCCTCCATCGCCAGGGCAGACCTCTCGCATTCGTCCGTTGTCATTGTGATCTGCCAGCAGAGGGGACTCCCCTTCATATGTTCTGAGGCATAGCTCAGCCCGTTTGTCCTCTCGTCGAGGAACGGGCGGTCGATCTGGTTCGGATCGCCGAGCAGGATGAGTTTTGTATCTTTGCCTGCCCTTGTAATAATCCCTTTGATCTGATCCGGCGTTGTATTCTGCGCCTCATCTATAATGAGATACGTCTTTACAATAGACCGTCCGCGTATGTAGTTGAGCGCCTCAGCCTGGATAATGCCTCTGCCGAAAATCTCCTCCAGCTTTCCTTTCAGTTCTTCTTCATTGCTGTACCGTTCTTCCTCGCTGGAATCAATCAGCTGTTCCAGATTATCAATAACCGGACGCATAAGCGGAGATATTTTCTCCTGCTCGTCTCCCGGCAGAAATCCGATATCGTCATCGAACTGAGCGTTTGGCCGGCAGATCAGAATCCTTCTGTACTCTCCGGTCGGATGGTTCAGCAGCTTTTCAAGACCGACCGCAAGTGAATAAAATGTTTTGCTCGTCCCGGCCATGCCCTTGACGATTACCAGGGGCGCTTTTTCCGCCGGCTGCATCAGGGCTTCCTGCAGGAAATACTGACCGGCATTTCTCGGAGAGATCCCATAGGGAGCACTCTTTCTGTACTCCAGCTTGCGTATCACTCCCTTTTCCACCCTGCCGAGCTGAGTCTTTTTCGCTGACTGATCTGCCCTGAGAATCACGAACTGATTCTCTTCGAGTTCCGGAACATAACTCTCCCCCTGTCCGTCCAGCATATAGACCTGATCCGCAGGAACTCCTTTTTTCTTAAATCCCCTGAACAGTTCCTCCGGGACATACACTTCACATCGTCCGCTGTACTGATTCTCATGTTCCAGCACCTGATCAGTCGTAAAATCCTCCGAGCAGATTCCGAGAATCTGTGCCTTTATGCGGAGCAGAAGATCTTTTGTCACAAGGATCACCTGTTCTTCAGAGTCCGCCGACAGACCAAGGCACACTTTCAGGATCCGGTTATCTGCAAGTTCAGCTGAGAGATCCTCCGGCAGCGTTACATTTACAAAGTTCTTCTCCACCCGGAGTGTTCCGCCTTTTTCCAGACTCACCCCTTTAATCAGATCGCCTTTCTGCCTGAGCTGTTCCAGATAGCGGATTACGCGCCGGGCATTCGCACCGATCTCTCCCTCCGCCTTCTTGAAATGATCCAGTTCTTCCAGCACAACCATGGGTATAATGACTGAATTATCTTCAAAACTCTCCATGGCATAAGGCGCCTGCAAAAGGACATTTGTGTCAATCACATATTTTTTTACCATAAAGTTTCCTCACAGTTTTTTATTAATATGTCTTTACTATTCTATAATAAACTCGCATGGGATGGGGTAAGAGAAATGTTAAATGTAAGTAAAATGCCGTATCCGTTCCATGAGCTGAGCGCCTGTTTATGAGGAAAACAGCGGCGCAGCCGCAGTAAGCACGGAAGTGCGGTTTTCCGAATGGCGCGGCTGAACTGTTACAAAATGCCAGGCCTGCACACGTTAAATTCCTGTGCAGACCTGGCATTTTCTTTTTGTATGCCCTGGAGAGACTGTTCATTCACAGATCCGGAAGATTTCCTGTCTCCGTTCTCAGAGTTCAATTTTCAGATTCTGTTCTTTGATGTTATGGCGATTTGCATAACCAGACAGAATCAGGGTCAGAGCCCCGTCTCCCGCAATGTTGCAGGCGGTTCCGAAACTGTCCTGCAGAGCAAAAATTGTCAGCATCAGCGCGGTTCCCGTCTCGTCAAATCCAAGTACGCCTGTGATCAGACCAAGTGATGCCATAACCGTTCCTCCCGGAACGCCCGGCGCGCCGATGGCGAACACCCCGAGAAGCAGGCAGAACAGCACCATTGTTCCCGGGGACGGCATACTGCCGTAGAGAATCTGCGATACTGTCATGACAAAAAATACTTCTGTCAGAACGGAACCGCACAGATGAATATTGGCAAAAAGCGGAATTCCAAAGTCAACCATATCATCCCGAAGCGGCGGCTCCGACTTCTTCGCGCATCTGAGCGCCACGGCAAGAGTCGCTGCGGATGACATCGTTCCAATCGCCGTAATATAGGCGGGACCATAATTACGGATCACATCAAGCGGATTGCTCTTTGAGTAAATGCCCGCCACGATGTAGAGCACTGCCAGCCAGATATAATGACCGACGATCACGATCAGTACAATCTGAATAAATACCGGAAGCTGCTTCGTGATGGTTCCCTCATAGGAAAGACCGCAGAAGGTAAAACCGATAAACACCGGAAGCACCGGGATCACCACTCTGGTTACAACCTGAAGCACAATCTTCTGGAATTCTTCCAGAAGGTTTATCGTTGTCTCCGCTTTTGTCCACGTCGCCGCAAGACCTAAAAGCACCGATAACACAAGGGCGCTCATCACGCTCATGATCTCGGGGATCTCAAGCTGGAATACAATCTCAGGAAGTTCTTTCAGCCCGTCAACTTCTGACACAATAGACAGATGCGGAATGATCGTATATCCTGCTGCCATGGACAGAAGAGCCGCCAGAATGGAAGATGTATACGCGCAGAACAGGGCGACCGCAAGCATACGCGACGCACTTCTCCCCAGTCTGGTGATTGACGGAGCAATAAACCCGATAATAATCAGCGGAACACAGAAATTAATCAGCTCGGAAAGGATAAATTTTACAGTTACAACTACGTTCATCACAGCGTCACCAGCTGCTTTAAACATTTCCATTCCTGACAGCTGCCCGACTGCAATTCCGATTATCACACCCAGAAGCAGCTTGAACGGAAGACTTTTCACTATTTTTTTCATGCTGTTTCCTCTCAATTCTTATTCATTTTCAGGGAATACACTGTTTTCCGTTTCCCTGTCAGCCTATTGTAATCGATCCCAGTCTGCCAGGCAATCATGTATTTCATTTTATACAAGTAAATTAACGGTAATCCAGATAATCGATAAAACGTTTCACTGCAAGAGACGCCTCCTTCTTATCTTTCAGCGCAAGTCCGATACTGCGATAAGCCGGGATTTCCAGTTCTTTTACTACGATATGGTAGGGAATCCGCTTCAGAATCAGTTCCGGCAGGATACTGATCCCCAGCCCGCTCTCCACCATCGCCATGATCGCATAATCATCCCATGTTGTGAAATGTACTTTCGGAGTCAGCCCGCATTTTTCAAAAATATCCGACACTTCTGCCCTTGCGCCTTTTTCCAGCAGCATAAACGGTTCCTCCACCAGGGCATTGACCGGGAATTTCTCACATTCCGCCAGCGGATGTCCTTCTGGCAGAACAACAAGAAGGCGGTCCTGTTCCAGAAAGATCGTCTCCAGCTCCGCGTGAACCGGAAGCCGCAGGAAACCGCAGTCTACTCTCCCTTCCAGAATCCATTCCTCGATCTCCGTGTAATCGCCGAGCAGGAGTTCGTAGTCAATATCCGGGTAATCTTTCTGAAATTCCCTGATAATATTGGGAAGCCACTGGGATGCCACACTGGAGAATGCGCCGATCCGGATCAGTCCGGATTTCAGCCCGTTCAGTTCATCTACCTGCATCTGCAGTTTCTCATATTCCCGGCACACATTTTCCGCATAGGGAAGAAGCTTCAGACCGTCACTTGTAAGCCGCACACCGCCTCTGCTCCGCTCCAGAAGCAGAACCTTCCACTCTTTCTCAAGGTCATGTATCATACGGCTGATTCCCGACTGGGAATAATTCAGTATCTCCGCGGCTTTTGTAAAACTGCCGCACTCCACGGTCTTGACAAACGCCAGATATTTCTGAAGATTCATATCCATTTCCTTCGCCCTCCTTTTCTATGATATTTTATCATGTTTTTCATGATAAATATTCGCTTTTGTAATCTATAAGTCTATGATACGATATCACAGTAAGTGATTCAAGCAGAAAAACACACAACAATTAACAAACAGCAACAACAAACGAGGAGATCATCATGGGACTTTATAATAACAGAATCGTAGTAAAAGTAGGAACATCCACTCTCACGAACGACGCAGGCAAAAGCGACCTTCGCGCCACAGACCGTCTGGTCTGTACTCTGGCAGATATTCAGAACATGGGATATGAAGTGATTCTCGTGTCTTCCGGCGCCATCGCAGTGGGACGGAACAAACTGAACATGCACACGAAACCGGACAGCATGAGAATGAAACAGGCCGCGGCCGCTGTAGGGCAGTGCAGTCTGATGTACCTTTATGATAAATTTTTCGGTGATTACGATAAAACAGTTGCCCAGATCCTTCTGAATGCCGAGGATATCGAACAGGAGGAAAAGAAAGAAAACCTGACTAACACCTTCAATGCCCTTCTCGAGATGGGTGTCATCCCGATTGTAAACGAGAACGACTCCGTAAGCTACACCGAGATCGAATCCGAAGACCGGCTCTTCGGTGATAACGATATGCTCTCCGCTGTCGTAGCCGTGCTCTGCCGCGCGAAAAAACTTGTCATACTCTCAGACATTGACGGATTCTATGACAGTGACCCGCGGCTGCATCCGAACGCCAGGCTGATCGAACAGATCGACTGTATTGATGAGAGCATCTACTCCCTGGCAGGAGGCGCGGGAAGCCGCCGCGGCACCGGCGGAATGCGCACAAAACTCCAGGCAGCCGAACTGGCTACAACGAACGGAATCGACACGATTGTTACGAACGGAAAACGTCCGGAAGCGCTGTATGATATCGTAAAAGGCGGCAAGGCAGGAACTCTGTTTACAGGGAAAATCTGAGACTGTTGTCAGTCAGCTATTTAGTTCACTAAGCAGACTCAAAAAGTATGGCAGGAATCGAAACCGGATGATTGAGAAAAACGTATTCTGGACGAGGGGATGTACCTGTCATGTTCCGTTCCAGAATCCGGGAACTTCTAAA
>DXGZ01000136.1 GCA_019113645.1 Candidatus Mediterraneibacter vanvlietii
ATGTCCTTGTATTTAGTCCATGTCCGGAACTTCTTAGATTCACTTAGGCCCTGGAGCGGAACCCTGAACATACCATCAACCTCCGCAGAATACGTCTTGGAAGGATCCCCTGTTTTCGGAAATATCGTCTCCAAAAGTCAGCGAATCTAATCAACTAAATAGCTGGTCAAGTCACTCCTGAACTTCTTCGACGCTGGCTTTCACTGCTGCGGCTATACTCTCTATCGCCATCCCCATTGCAGAGAGTCTTTTTGCGGTTTCTTTCGCCTCCGCTTTATGTTTCTTCAGAAACTTTTCCAGAACCCCTTCCGCAATACATTCATTGATCGCACCGTTTATCTGTATCTGAAAAACCTCTTTGCTTTTGTTGATTGGGAATTAAAAGTATTGAGATTTTCCTGAATATGATTAGAATTTTTGATGGGCTAAATGTCTTCTGAGAATAAAAACTTGTTGGAAATGTTTACTGCTTTACAAGTATCTTAGCACAAAAAAGCCGTAATACCAGAAAAATCAAATTGTAATCATTGACATTACAACTGGAGGGCGCTATCTTGATACTGTAGAAATCAGCGGCAGAACGATGCACAGTAAAGGAGCGGTACATGGCAATGGACAGGACAGAGAAGAAAATCCATACAGTATATGAAACACAGTCAGAGTATGAGACGCAGACGACGCGTCAAAAGCAGGAGGAGCGCCTTGACTGGCTTCTTCACAAATTTAAAGAAGATTCCGGGACGTACCGGGATCTGGAAGTGGGAGATGATTATGAAGAAAAGCGGATGGCGCTTCGGTCTCTTATGAATATCCGGATGCCGGGAAAGATGGCGGATGATGTGGTTCGGGTACAGGATGAGTTCTTAAGCGAGGAGACACGCGAGAAGGGGATCGTGGATGTGTCTGAGATCCCGACCGCAGCCAGACAGTATGGGAGCGGGCATCTTCATGCGGATAAGATCTCGGTATGGCAGGGCGATATCACAAGGCTTCGGATCGGAGCGATTGTAAATGCCGCGAATTCCCAGATGCTCGGGTGTTTTGTTCCCTGCCACCGGTGCATTGACAACGCGATTCACAGTGCGGCAGGGATTGAACTTCGGGAAGCGTGCAGCCATTATATGAACCGCAGGCGGATGCAGTACGGCAGGAGATATGAAGAACCCACCGGTCAGGCAGTTCTGACGGAAGGATATAATCTTCCGGCCCAATATGTGATCCATACAGTCGGCCCGATCGTGGGCGGACGGCTGAATGATCAGCTCAGGGCAGACCTGCGCAGTTGTTATGAAAACGTGCTGAAATGCTGTGTGGAGAACGGGATCCGTTCCGTGGCGTTCTGCTGCATCAGCACGGGAGAATTTCGCTTTCCGAACGATGAGGCTGCGAAGATAGCAGTTGACACGGTGACCGGTTTTCTGAGAGAATATAGTGGAGATTTTGAACGGATAGTGTTTAATGTATTTAAGGATGTGGACAGGGAACTGTATGAAGAACTGCTCTGCGGTTCCTGCGCCGTTTATGAATGAGGAAGGGATCGCTTCATGCTGTGAGGGCATGGAGCGGTTTATGTGTTTTTCCCGGAGAAAATATGGCGGGAGATAAGACAGAAAAAGGAGATGGGAGTGCAATGCAGATTTCCAGCAGATTTACAATTGCCATACATATGATGACCTGTATGGAGACGTTTAAAGATGAACAGAAAGTTACCAGCGAGTTTCTGGCTTCAAGTATTCAGGTAAACCCGGTGATCATCCGGCGCATCCTGTCACAGCTGCGGGATGCGGGGCTGATTGAGGTGAAAAGAGGAATCGGAGGCGCGGCGGTTAAAAAGCCTCTTGAAGACATCACATTTTTCGATGTGTACCGTGCGGTGGAGTGCGTGGAGGAGAATACGCTGTTTCATTTCCATGAGAATCCGAATCCGGACTGTCCGGTGGGAAAGAATATCCACAATATTCTGGATGATAAGCTTCAGCGGGTGCAGGATGCCATGGAGCGGGAGTTAAAAGCCATTACGCTGGCAGATGTGATGGAGGATCTTGGGAAATATATCGGCTAGAGAAAACAGCTCAGCCTGTGCCGTTTACAAAGGTGTGGACTGAGCTGTTTTTGCAGTTTTTACAGATTATTTCCCGTTACATTTTCAGATGCTGTCCAGACATATGAGTTTAAGCTCCGGCATAGATCTTCACAAGTTCCAGCGCCACATCACAGGCAGCATCCATGCCTTCGGATGTAATATGCTCGTAAGGTCCGTGATAGCCGTGCCCGCCGGTTCCAAGATTCGGGCAGGGGAGACCCTTGAAGCTGAGCTGCGCTCCGTCCGTGCCTCCGCGGATGGGCAGAATCAGCGGTGTGACACCTGCGTTTTCGCATGCCTTTTTTGCATTGTCGATCAGATGCATGCAGCCGGAGATAATCTCTGCCATGTTG
Source organism: Candidatus Mediterraneibacter vanvlietii (assembly GCA_019113645.1). Lineage (GTDB taxonomy): Bacteria > Bacillota > Clostridia > Lachnospirales > Lachnospiraceae > Mediterraneibacter > Mediterraneibacter vanvlietii. The sequence continues at coordinate 2,437 of DXGZ01000136.1, forward strand.
CGGTACTGGTCAGTTATGACAAGTTCTGCAGTGCCGCGTCCCCATTTCGCGTTGATCTCTTTTGCAATCGTCTGAAGCTTTTCTTTCCGCTCTTCGAATTTCTTTCCGTCGTGATCCCGGATGATGTAATGGAGCTCTGCGTATCCTACATCCCCTTTCATGTCAGTCAGATGATAGAAGCCTTCGTAACCTTCCGTGTCACGGGGCGTCTCATCCGGCGGCAGCATGGAGTTGATTTCCATGGCCACAAGGGCGGCATTGACCATGACGTCTTTGGAAGATCCCGGGTGGACATTCACACCGTTGATATGAAATTCTGCTTTGGCGGCATTGAAATTCTCATACTGGATCTCGCCTTCTGTATCGCCGTCCAGCGTGTAGGCAAAGTCGGCGCCGAAGTCCTCCAGATTAAAATGCGCGGCGCCCATGCCGATCTCTTCGTCAGGTGTAAATGCAATGGAGATGGGACCATGAGGAATATTTTCATCCAGAATCCGCTCCACCATGGTCATGATCTCGGCAATGCCGGCTTTGTCATCTGCTCCCAGGATGGTCGTGCCGTCACTGGTGATCAGGGTGCGGCCTTTCAGTTCCTTCAGGTGGGGGAACATATCCGGCGACAGCACGCGGCCGCTTGAGCCGAGGGGCAGATCCCGCCCATTATAGTCCTCGTGGATCTCAGCAATGATCCGGTGGTCGCAGAAATCAGAAACCGTGTCCAGGTGAGCGATGAATCCCAGTTTCGGCCGGTCTTCATATCCCGGTGTGGGCGGGATGTGAGCGTACAGATAACACTGTGTGTCCACTTTGACATCTGTGATTCCCATTGTAAAAAGCTCGCGGTGAAGATGCTGCGCCAGCTCGAACTGACAGGTGGAGGAGGGAACAGTGTCGCTTTCCTCGTCACTGGGCGTCCTGATTGCAATGTATTTTAACAGCCTTTCGTATGCTTTCATTTCTAAACTCCTTTCTCCGGGCGGGATGATCCGGGGGATCCGCTTCCACCCGATGCAGATTCAATCCTATTATAGGACAAAACATTGGAAATGATAAGTTATTTCACAATTATAGTGCTGATGTGCTTTATAATTATAGCTTCGGCGTGGATGGAACATTACCGTTCACAGCAAAGGCGAGCACGCCTGATATGTGAATGAAATAACCGTAAACGGATGAAAAAAGTTCAAAACGGATGAAATGGTTGAAATGGATTAAAAATGGGAATATAATCGAGGAAAGAATTAATAAGGATGCAGATATTTCCAGGACCTGCGGGAAAAGAAGGGAAAGGGAGGAGACCGTATGCTGTATGAAAAACTCAATGAACGCAAGAAAGAACTGGGACTTACAACAGAACAGCTCTCTCAGCTGTCCGGTGTTCCGGTGGGGACCCTTAACAAGATCCTGAGCGGAGAGACGCGCTCACCCCGGTATGATACGCTACGGGAGATTGAACGCGTGTTGTATGGCGGCGAGTCCGGAACACAGTATGAAGCGGATGCAGACTGTGTAAAGGAGGAGGCAGCCGTGTATTTCACAAAGAAGCAGGGAGAATACACGCTCGAAGATTATAGAAGACTGCCGGATGACGTGCGTGCAGAGCTGATCGATGGAGAGCTGATCTTTCTGGAAGCGCCATCGTTTACGCATCAGGAGATGATTACAGAACTGCTGGTTGAGATAAAAATGTTTATACGGTCACATAAAGGTACGTGCCGCGTGCTGCCTTCCCCTCTGGACGTGCAGCTGGACTGCGATGACAGGACGATGGTACAGCCGGATATCGCCCTGATCTGCCGAGATGAAAGGATTACGAAGAAAGGGATTTACGGAGCACCGGACTTCTGTATCGAGATCGTCTCAGACTCCAGCAGAAAGAGGGATTACGGATTGAAGGTCCAGAAATACATGAATGCCGGTGTGAGGGAGTACTGGATCGTGGATCCGAAGAGAGAGAAGATTGTATGCTATTGGTTTGAGGGCGAGGACGCGCCGGAGATCATGATGTATACATTCCGTGATCAGGTACCTGTCAGGGTTTATGAGGGGGAGTTGGAGATTGATTTTGCGGGGATAAAAGAACGGATGTGGGATGAAGAATGAGCCGAGGATATGAAAGTTGAGAAAGAAGGTATGAGAGATGTGGATTTTCTATGCGGTTGGTTCGGCTTTCTTCGCAGGACTAACTTCAATACTGGCAAAATGCGGGATCAGGAAGACGGATTCCACTGTGGCGACAGCAGTGCGGACAGTTGTGATCCTGTTTTTTTCGTGGGTGATGGTCTTTGTTGTGGGATCCCAGGATCAGATTACCGGGATCAGCGGGCGCACCCTGCTGTTCCTGATTCTGTCCGGCGCAGCTACCGGGGCGTCCTGGTTGTGCTATTTCAAAGCGCTTCAGATCGGAGATATCAATAAAGTCGTTCCCATTGATAAATCAAGTACGATCCTGACAATAATCCTGGCGCTGATCTTCCTGGGCGAGGGAATCTCTCTGTCCAAAGCTGCGGCAGTAGCTGTGATCGCGGCAGGTATCTTCCTGATGATAGAGAAGAAGGATGTGGAGAAAAAGGATGTTGGAAGAGGGGGCTGGTTCCTCTATGCGGTCGGTTCCGCATTCTTCGCCAGTCTGACGGCAATCCTGGGCAAGATCGGCATATCCGGCGTAGAGTCCAATCTGGGAACAGCCATCCGCACGTGCGTAGTGCTGGTGATGGCATGGATAATGGTGCTGGTGACAGGAAAGAAGGATGAAGTGCGTAAAATCGAGAAAAAGGAACTTGCATTCATCTGCTGTTCCGGTATTGCCACAGGAACGTCCTGGCTGTGTTATTACCGCGCACTTCAGGAAGGCCCTGCCAGCGTGGTGGCGCCCATCGATAAGCTGAGCGTGCTGGTGACGGTTGTATTTTCTTACTTTGTGTTTGGAGAGAAGCTGGGCAGGAAAGAAGCAGTGGGGCTGGTTCTGCTGACAGCGGGAACCGTTGCAATGGCACTGCTTTGATTGATTACATGTTAAAAAGATCTGAGTGGCTTCCTGTATCTACAAGAGTCAGAGTAAGAATATCCTTCTCAATACATAAACTATTCCTCGAGTGCTTTTTTAGTTCCTCCATATTCTGACATCCCTTAACATTTGGATCTCGAGATATACGGCGGGCTTCTTCCATTGCATCTAAGGTATGCTGGCTGTAATGAGGTATTTCTACGCTAAAAGGGAGTCCGCCGCGGAGAACTCACTGATGAAGAAACATGTTGACAGCGCTGGACATATCGAGTCCGAGCTGACTTTTTTTATATCGGAATCAATTCTAATTTGTGTTGGTGTTGTAGTCATGTTATCACCACCTTTCATATTAGTTATATTCAAATTGGTTTACAATGTCAATTGAATTGAAAACATGGATGGAGATTTTATCGGCATCCTGTGAATAACTTTTTACAATTCATATAAGTTTGTTGACAACCCGGTTTTCTACGTAAAACCTGTTGTAATGCGCAGAAGAGTGTGCTATTTTGATTCCAGCAGAGATAAATAAAAGTATTGTCAGTCCGGAATACAGGGATTCTTTTCTGAGAACATTTCCAATTTTCAGATAAGCACATGGAGCAGTATCGCTCCCGAATTCAACAAAAGTGAAAAGTAGATATTTACGTGGATAGTTCCATGAGTTGAGTGCTCATATATGAGGAAAACAGCGGGGCAGCCGCAGTAAGCACGTCAGTGCGGTTTTCCGAATGGCGCGGCTGAACTGTTACGATTTTTTGGAAAAACCGGTCCACGCGGTGTTTCATCAGAGTATGTATCGTGATAAAATAGGAGGAGAACACATGAATAAAAGCAGTGAAAAAACGAAAAATGATAACTTTATAATGCTTCCCACCGTGGATTTCTGTTTTAAAGAGCTGATGAAAAATCCGAAAGTGCGGAAAGGTTTTATTGCGGCTGTTCTTGAGAAACAACCGGAAGAAATCGCGAATACCATCCTGATTTCCACAGAACTTAGGAAGGAATCGGAAAATGACAAGCTTGGTATTCTTGACGTGCTGGTCGAACTGGAAGATGGAACGAAAATGAATCTGGAGATGCAGGTAGCTTATTTTGAGCACTGGACAAATCGGGTGCTGTTTTATGTCAGTAAAATATATACCGGTCAGATTCAGGAAGGTGAGGATTACGACAGGCTGCAGAAATGCATTCATGTCAGCATTCTCGAGTTTATCCATTTCCCGAATGACAGGAGATGCTGCCGGAAGATCGCATTCTGTGATACGGAGACCGGAGAACAGTATACAGATCTGATCGAGCTCTATATTCTGGAACTGGGGAAACTGCCGCCGGAATGCCAGAATGAAGACGGGGTGATCCGCTGGATGAGATTCCTGGGAGGGAAGAACCGGGAGGAGTTCGAGGATATGGCAAAGAAAGATGAATATATTGACGAGGCATACAATGAACTGAAGAAACTGAGTCTGGATGACCAGAAGAGGATGGAATATGAACTGAGACAGAAGGCGATTCGTGATTACAATTCACAGATGAAGAGCGCCGAGAAACGAGGAGAAGAACGTGGGAAAAAGCAGGGAATAGATATCGGAATCCGGCAGACCTTAAAGCGGATCATCGGAAACCGGATAGAGAAAGGCGATTCCATGGAAGAAATCGCGGAACTTCTGGAGATCAGTGCGGAGGAAGTCCGCGAGATTGCAGAAGAACAGAAAGCAGAGCAAAGAAACAGAGATTAGGTGGAGTTCCGATTTTACCGGAAACAGACCCGATTATACCAGAAAGCCCCTTTATGGGGCTTTTTTTATTAGAATAATTCCGTATCATACAGGAAAGGAATGCTGTGATGAGAAAATTTGTGGATATTGTGATGGCAGTTCTGATGATTGGCGTAATGTCATATCAGGCAGCAGAAAATCTGTTCCATGAAGCTCTGGGAACAGTACTCTTCCTCCTGTTTATTATTCATGATATCTTAAACAGAAAATGGTATGGAAGTATTGGAAAACGGGGCAGAAATTCATATCAGAAGATGATACTGGCGGTTAATCTGATGACTTTGATCTGCATCCTTGCTGCAACGGGAACAGGGATCTATCTGTCTCAGACCGTTTTTGCTCCGCTGCTGGGGATGAGGGAAGCATATCTGGTTTGACCGTTCCATGTGGCAGCGGGAGCCTGGGGAACTATATTTGTTTCCATACATGCAGGCATGCATCTGCGGCTTCCGGAGAAAATAAATATTTTTCATATGATGGCATTCATTCTGCTGGTTCTGGCAGGGAGCGCGGCGTTTGCAGCCCTTGATATGCCGTCAAGACTGATTTTTCAGGACAGTGGGATGTACTGGAATTATCCGGGGAGAGAGCGTAAAATTTTCTGTGTCTATGGGAAAAATTCTTCTTTGATAAGAAACAGATATGTATAAATGTCTTGTCGGAACTTCTGCTTTTTTGCTGTCGAATTACTTATCTGTTTATAGTATTCCCTATA